>NZ_JACJEW010000019.1:0-89886 GCF_014164315.1 Pseudoalteromonas sp. SG44-1 | reverse complement strand
TATCAGCTATCAGCTATCAGCCAAAAATAACTTATAGCTTAAATTTTTCAATTAGTTTTAATTCAAATTTTTTATAGCTATACTTTTATCAAACGCGTCAGCTAAAGCAAATTTAAATAATTTATCTAGGCTATTTTCTCCTACTCGCCCATGGGCAGATTATAGAATTTGATATCACGACAACAAAATGACTACGCCTTGGGGTATAGTAAAACCATCTCATTTACAGTTAGTACACCGATATAAATGTTCTGCTAAGAAATCAGAGCAAATGTACCAAAACCTCAAAAGACAGACATCTACACAAGATAAGTATTTATTTGAATTACAGAACCAATTACTAGATATTGTTGGTGATATTTCAGAAAAGACAGGAAGTTAATTTTGCTAGAATCTAAAAAATTAGTACCCAAAAAAAATCATCATTTTGTTTGGCGGCGTTATCTAGAAAATTGGCAGGTTGATAATAAATTAGCTTACTTTGCTACTAAAAAACATATTGCAGCAACTGAAACCGCGCTTGGAGTAGCTAAGCAAGATTTTTTTTATAAATTGGAACATATTGAAAATTATGAAGATCTATATATTAAGATCATTCTTAAGTTTATATCTGATTCTAATTACGAGATAAACCTTCATTACTACAATTCGTTTAAAGCTGCTTTAAAACAATCCGATAGTGTTAATAACTGGAAAATTAACCTTTTAGAGAATTATCATTCTAAAATAGAGGGTAAAATGCTTAAAGTTTTGCCTCAACTAAGTAATGGTGATTTTAATATCCTTGAAAACTCAGATTACTTTAAAGATTTTATGAATTTTCTTGGTCATCAGGCAACTAGGACTAAGGATTTAAAAGATAGTAGTTTTTCTAAGTTAAATTTGTGGCCTAGATTTTCTTTAAATGAGAATTTTAGAGATGAAAAAGATATTGACATTCTATTGAGTGTATTTAGAAAACACTGGTGGTTTTTTAGTTTTGTCTTTGGGCAAAATTACGCTCTTAATCTCTTAACAAATTGTAATATCGATATTCATATCCCATTAATTAACTCTTCAGACATTTCATTTATTACTTCTGATTCACCAGTAGTAAGTCTTAAAAGTATTACTGGTAATGGTAAAGATCTCTATTTTCCAATCTCACCAAAGTTTGGGTATGTAATCTTACGTGATATAAACACTAAATTTTTTAATGAGTTATGTACAACAGAAGATGTAAAATTATTTAACTCATTAATTGTTCAAAATTCACATCAAACTTATTTTGCAGATTCAGAATCTTCTATAAATGAATACAAAAAGTTATTTATGAAAACTCACTAGTGTCATTATATCTTATTGCTAACATTGTAAATAATTGATAAAAAGGGCTTTCGCCCTTTTCTTTTATATTACGTACCGTAATTTTTGCGTTGTTAACTATCAGTCATAAAACTACATTACTTGATAGATTAGATCATTCAATTATTTTCAGCTCAATATTTTCGCTATTGAGTTTTTTATCAAAATCATCGGCTAGTTTTTCAGTCTCGCTAAATACTGTTCGCCAATATTTTATACGTGTATCCGCATCGAGATCTGTAAAGTCGTTTCTGTCGGGGATTTTTCCGTAAGGTAAGCTGGCGATGAATTTTTTAGAGGGTGTGATCATAACCACGTTATCATAATTTTCAGCGGCGACTTTACGTTTTAAGCTTTTATCAAACCACCCTGCTTTTGGATCTGAATTGAAATGTGGATATAGAATAAGTCCAGGATTGTTAATTTTAAAATCAAAGTGGTAATCAACAATACCACCATCGCGATACATACCAGGCGGCGATCCAGCTATATTTTTAATGCCTTGCATAACAAGTGGTATTGAGCCCGATGCGAGTAACGCATCCTTTAAGTTATCCGTTGTTAAGTCTAGTTGGGTGGTTTTAAATTTATAATTATCTTCAAGTTGAAAGTTACTGTTTGGAGCTTGATATATAAACCGCTCATATTGCTTTGTCAAAAATCGACGGTTAACTCGATTACTTAAATAGCTTTTTGTCAGCCCAAGCAGTTGCAACGCTTTTTGCTCACTGGCTACTAAGCCATTTGATTTAGCAACAATAAAATGTGATTTGAAAACTGGATTATTAATTATTTCAGCAACACCATTGTCGCCAAATACATCTTCTAGTAACGCACGGGCTTTAGTGGTTATTTCTTGCGGTGTTGGTTTATTACTCGAGTAACGAGTTTCACTGTATGATTTTGCTAACCGCGTAATGGCGGCAACGGGATCATTTTGTGAAAAACACGCAGCGCGAAAAGCGCCAGCCGATGATCCAATTAAATTGAGTTGCGATGATCGGTTTTTAAAAAACTCACCAAAAATATACTTATCTAAACCAAATAAAGTAAACCATTTAGGGCCACCGGATGCACCTAAAAAGGCATTAAAAAGGTCGGGCTTAAAACCTTGTTCTGTAATTATTTTTGCCGCAGTTTTACCTGCATATATATCAATCATAAAAATACTTAATCATTTTCAACAACCAGCAAGGTGAATACTTATGCAAAAAACCTCGCGGCAATAGTCATGTTTAGTGCCAAATACCCTGCTCGGTTTTACCTTGAATGAGCACATTTTTTGCATTAAATTCAGGCTCAATACCTTCAGCTCGTTGCCTATTATAATCGTCTGTGACATTTAAAATAGTCGGGGTGAGCAGTATTATGGCAATTACATTGACAACTGTCATCAAGCCAAGAGCAATATCGGCTAAATCCCATACTTCTTTTAATGTGGCAGACGCCCCCCACATCATCATTGATAGATATAAAAATGTGTAAATGCCGCGCCCTACTTTATTATCGAGCTTAAATAAATGTAGGTTACTTTCGGCGTAAGCGTAATTAGCCACTACCGAGGTAAAGGCAAATAAAGTAATGGCTGCAGCTACAAAGTACACGCCCCCTTGTGCTAAATGTGCGGTCATTGCCGCTTGTGTTAAGCGAATGCCTGCCATCTCACCACTGATATCAATATCAGCCAATAAGATAATCACAGCGGTACAACTACACAACACTATAGTATCAAAAAACACCCCGAGCATTTGAATATACCCTTGCGTTACTGGGTGATTTGGAATAGGCGACGCACTTGCTGATGCATGCGGCACACTACCTGCACCGGCCTCATTAGAATATAAACCACGTTGAATACCGTTTTTGATTGCCGCGCCCATTGCGCCTGCACCGGCTTCTTGCAGCCCAAAAGCAGATAAGAATATATCCTTCAACATAGCAGGCACTTGGGTGAAGTTAATCAAGGTAATAATCACAGCTGCCAGTACAAATACAATGCCCATCACCGGCACTACTCGCTCAGCAAAGCGGGCAATAGCTTTAAAGCCACCGAGTATAATAGAGCCTGCAAGTAGGGTTATGACTATGCCTGAATATAAGGTTGGAATTTCAAAAGCGAAATTAAGCGCATCAGTAATGGTGTTGGTTTGCATCGCGCTAAAAGTAAAGCCATAACCTAAGAACAAACACAACGCAAACGCGATAGCGAGACTACGACTGCCTATTCCTTGTTGAATATAATAAGCGGGGCCACCTCTAAATTCGCCTTGACTATCGCGTACTTTATACACTTGGCCAAGTACGCTTTCTGCAAAACCGGTCGCCATGCCCAGTATGGCAATCACCCACATCCAAAATATGGCGCCACTGCCACCTAATGATATCGCAACAGCAACACCGGCTAAATTGCCAGTTCCAACCCGCGCACTTAATCCGGTGCACAGTGCTTGAAACGAACTAATGTCGTTTTTATTGCATTTGCTACTGCCTTTGAGAAGGCTGAACATGTGTTTAAATTTTAAAATTTGAATCAGTTTTAAGCGTACTGAAAACCAAATACCTGTAAACAGTAAAATGTAGATCAGTATTTGTCCTTCACCCCAAAGCAGGTTATTTATACTGCCTACGATTAAATCAAACATGTTTGCCCTTGTTATTATTTTTCAACCTGCAATAGAATACATATGCTGAATTTAAGAATATTTAGTTGGCAATACTTTATCTTGCTGATATAAATTAGCAAGTATTGAGTGTATTAAAATAACAAAAAGTTATTTACAACACCCTACAATTCCCTTCATGATTGTTTGTCATAGCAATTATTAAATTTAATAGATGAATAGCTTATCGATTCGATACTACACACGAAAAATCCACAGCCACCAGCACCACTATCACCAACTTGTTTTACCACTTTGTGGCTATATAGAACTTGAAATGAATAATTTCGCGGCGCCTGTTGGTGTTGGTCAATGTGTTGTGATCCCTAAAAATACTCTACATGCGTTTAAATCAGATGAAAATGCACGTTTTATAGTGGCCGATTTATTAGAGCTCCCAAATAACTTAACGACGATGAATGCCCCATGTTTCAGTATTGACGATAAATTAATGAGCTATCTAAGTTTTACCCAAAAGCAGTTGCAAGGTGTAAGTAACATAGATGAAGCAGCGTTATGTTTTAATTTATTTTTGGTGTTACTCAGGCAACAAACTACCAATGCGACTATTGATCCGCGGATAAATAACGTTTTGTTATTAATAAAAAAAGATTTATCGATAGACTATACATTGAATGATATGGCTGCGGTTGCATGTTTAAGTGTTACTCAATTCAAAGCGGTTTTTAAGCAATGTATGCACACCAGCCCGGTTAAACATCACACGCAATTAAGAATGGAACATGCGCGTTCCTTACTTTGTTACTCTGATTTACCTATAGCAGTAATTGGTGAACAGGTTGGTTATAACGACCCATCAGCTTTTAGTCGCGCCTTCACTTGCTACTTCAAACAATCCCCCACGAGACTTAAAAAAGCAGCTTTAACGTCAACAATATCGCCTTTTAAGCACAGTGTTAGATAGTAAAATTGATAAACTACCTTTATCAATTAATTTTTAATTAAATGTTTGCTATGTCTACAATTTTCGGCGTATTAGCTATTTTTTTATGGGGTGCATTAGCACTGTTGGGTAATTTAACTAAAGCATTACCGGCTTTTCAATTACTATTTATGTGCTTCTTTGTGTCGTTCTTATTGCTGTTTATTAAACGGCTTGTTACCAAGCAGCCTTTGTTAACTCTGCCTACACTTGGTAAGGCGCAAACAATTATTGGTATAGTTGGCTTATTTGGTTTTCATTTTTGTTATTTTATGGCACTTAAATATGCACCATTGATTGAAGTTAGCCTGATTGTATATTTATGGCCATTGTTATTGGGTGTTTTTGTCGCACGGTCTGAAAACAAAATAAATGCGATTATAGGCGGGCTGGTTGGTTTTATAGGGATCGTGTTTTTAATTAGTGATGGCAGTGGTTTTACTATCAATAGCCAGTACTTTTTAGGCTACCTATTTGCTGCGAGTTGTGCGCTATTATGGTCGAGTTATTCATTGTTCATGACTCGCTTTGATAATCACGTTGATGATATTGGTTGGCTTTCTCTTTATGTAGCTATTTTGGCCTTATTGGCACATATATATTTTGAACAAACAGTCACGCGTTTTTCATTAACGCAGACTGTAGGTATTTTTTTGTTAGGGTTAGGACCTGTCGGTGGCGCATTTTACTTATGGGACATCGCTTTAAAAAGAGGTAATAAAACGTTACTTGCCTCTTTGAGTTTTTTAACACCGTTACTTTCTACCGTGTTACTGGTTATGGCTCAACAAATACATTTTTCATGGGCAATTTTAATTGCATTGGCATTTGTTTTAATTGGCGCAGCGATCAGTAATTATAAATGCAGGCCTCGGAGCGTTAATGCGAGCCATTTATGACTCGCTTATTAATTACAAACTAACAACACCGGATACTTATCCAACTCACACGCAACTGATCGGAATAAATTTATCAATACTAATTAGTTAGCTACAGCAACAGGATGGGTATTGTTTGCTGGGTATTGCTCAGTAAAATAGTTATTACCTGCCAATAAACCTAATTTATAATCACGACGTAGATCATTGGTTGAACTACCAAGTAATTTGCTCGAAAGCTTTTGGTTTGCAAAAATTTGTATTATTTCTACATCTTTAGGAGGATTGGCAATAAATGCTAACTCATCCTCATACGCTTGTTCGTGTTGTAATAAGTAATCTAAGGTTTTTGGGCAATATCCTGATGCACAAACAAACGCTTTTAACTTGTTTACCCATGCCGACTGCGCTTGAAAGTCTTGATCAACTGTGCGGATCACCACAATTTTACGTGCACCACGATTGTAGGCCTCGCGCACTGGTAGTGGCGCAGCAAGGCCACCATCTAGGTAAAAGTCTGACTCAGCGTGTACGTCGGTTTTATCTATTTCATTAGCAGCTAATGCATTTAACCATGGCGTGAGTTTTACACCTTGTTTATATAAAAATGGCAGTGCACTTGACGCTTTTAATAGATCTCGCCATTGCTGGCCTTCACCGGTTGGTGATAAAAAATAAGGTTTTCGATCACGGGCATTAGTGGCGGTAATAAGTAACTCCCGTTCACCCAAACTGGCTTTTGCAGTTTTAAAATCAAGTGCTCTGTTAACTTCGGTAGTTTTATCAAAGTACCAGTCTAAGTCGACTATATGTTTACCTACTAAACCACGGCCTAATTGAAAAAATCGTTTGTGACGCGAAAGCCCTCTTATTAAGCGTTTGGCATACCCTTTTTGGCGAGCTAAATAGCTAGTAAGATTTTGTGAACCTGCTGAAGTACCAATAAATAAATCGAATGGGTCATATTCATGTTCAAGCCATGCATCGAGTACACCTGCGGTGAAGATCCCTCGTTGCCCACCACCTTCCGCGATCAATGCTGTTTTATCGAAAGTATTTGTGATTTTGGGGTCTTGAGGTTTCAAAATATGCCTTCCTTTGTAATTACTTTATTGGTTTATACCTTCATTTTAATGTGTTTAAATCAAACGTTAAAATTGATTATATAAATCGAATTGATTATAAAAACAGAACGCAAGCTTAAATAAGATTAGTGCTGTGTTTTGCACTTTTAAGTAGAGTTCAGAAACTAGTAAACATTGTGTATTAGCTAGTTTCTGTATTGTAACGGGGGTTAAGTGTACCTTAGCTTAATTTTCAGTGGTTATGCTTTTATTGACCGTAAAATCTCCAACGCGTGATGACGGTCGCTACTTTGGTAAAGATCATTGGTAAAAATGAATTCATCGACACCAAGCTCTTTGACTATCATATTTAGCTTATGAGCAATGGTCACAGGACTCCCTACCACAGATAATCCTAAAAAGTTTTCAACTTGAGCCTGCTCTTGCTCATTCCATAATCCAGCCATGCTTTTAACGGGAGCTTTTAGCCATAAAGGATCACCACGTAACAGTGCTAAGATACGCTGTTTTGACGTGGTTGCTAAAAACTGTGCATGTTCATCGCTATCTGCTGCAACAATCGGTAAGCCAAGCATTACATAAGGTTTGTCTAACACATCAGAAGGTTGAAATTCACGGCGGTATAAAGCGATTGCATCATAAACAAAACGCGGTGCAAAGTGGCCAGCAAACACATAAGGGAGGCCTTTTTTAGCTGCTAGTTGCGCACTATATAAACTGGAACCAAGTAACCAAATAGGTACATTGGTATTCTCGCCAGGAATAGCGCGAACAGGGTGACTACCATCGTAAGGGCCCAATAAAGTTTGCAGTTCAGTGACTTCATCGGCAAAGTTTTCAGCGCGTCGTTCATCTCGGCGCAGAGCACGACTGGTTATATGATCGCTACCTGGTGCGCGACCTAAACCTAAATCAATACGCCCAGGGTATAAACTCTCTAACGTGCCGTATTGCTCTGCAACAATCAGTGGCGGGTGATTTGGTAACATAACGCCACCAGCACCTACTCGTATAGTTTTAGTTTGCCCTGCTATGTGGCCAATTAATACAGAGGTTGCCGCGCAGACAATTCCCGGCATATTATGATGTTCAGCCATCCAAAATCGGTTAAAACCGAGTTCATCAGCTTTTTGTGCATAAGCGACACTATTTGCAAGAGTACTTGAGACGGTGGCATCTTCTTTCATTGGGCTAAGCTCAAGTAAAGAAAACGGTATTGCAGATAACCCAGACATGCGTACTCCTCATTGCCTTTAATAAGTGATAAAGATAGTCAAAATAATTTAACCATCATTACATTAATGGGTCTGCTGGGTGGTTAATTCAATCATTGATTTTAACTACTCAATTGATCCTGTCGATTAAGCTAAGTGCAGAGTGATTATTGCATTAAATGCACTTACACTCATTCAATGCAATTACAATACACTAAATAAACTACACACGTTATTAGCTGTATCAAACATAACAATATGATTTATAAATATTATTTTTATTTTAAATGTTTTGGATCAGGTATGCGTAATTGTTTAACGAGTGGGTGATTTATTTTTTTCATTTCTATTAATACTAATTGAGCAACTTCTCGAGCACCAAGTTCATTGAAATGGGTATTGTCTTCTACGCCCATAGGGTAATTTGGATGTAAGTTAGGTGCTATATGCATAAAACGTAGGCGTGAGTTGATCCCACCAAGCTTTTGAAAATACTGTTGGGTCACCCGTTCCATGTCAATAAAATCGACCCCTGTCTGTTTAGCTACATCTCTTACTATATCAGCGTAAATAGGATGGGTGTCCTTGATCTGACCTTTTTCATCAAAATAACGACGCGTTACCGGGGTCATCAGTAATGGCTGTGCCTGCTTTGCTCTTACTTCAGCAATAAAATTAACTAGGTTTTGCTTATATTGCTCTGGTGTAGTGTAGCGGTCTACTTTCTGTTTTGACTGATCGTTATGACCAAATTGAATGATCACAAAATCATCTTTATTAAGTTCATTTATAATGCCCGCCCACAAGCCTTCACTGATAAAGGTGCGTGTACTACGACCATTTTTAGCACGATTTTTAACGTCGATGCTGTCATTAAAAAAGATACTAAAGGGCATTCCCCAACCTGTTTCAGGGTAATCCTTCACTTCTTTAATTGACATGGTTGAATCCCCTGCCATAAAAAGCTGAACTTTAGTAGTTGCTGACATACTTGAAAAACTCACCATGATAAATATTGCTGCTATTAATTTTCCCATTCTACTCGCTCTTTATTGTTTTTAAAAAATCAGTTTAGCTCTTTATAAAATTATCTTTTGTAATTGAGTGAAAAAATAATTTTACTTAATTGTGGTTGTCGTTATAAACATACCACCAACTGCCACCGGTGGCAAATAACAAGTTAAATCATGGTGCTGAATAAAATTAAACCAAGACTTAATGTGCATTTACTGCCAAATAAATGTAAATAAAACATAAAAAATGTAATTTATTAGGTTTGACAATATGCTTTTTTAGATATAGCTTGATTTCTATGCCACCGGTAGCATTTGTATTTAGCTGATATTGCTATCGATTCAAATCATAGTTTTATGACATTTAATCATAGACTTATATTTGACTGGCTAAATAAAGTAATAAAAATAAAAACTCAAATCAACAGCATAAAAAAGGAACACACAATGAAGACTGCAAATAAGTTCGTTCTCAAGCCACTTAACTGCATTGTTAGTGCCTTACTACTGGGCACAACATCGTATGCAATCGCAGCCGATGAACAGCCACAAACAGATACTAAAGCCCAAAATGACATTGAGTTAATTCAAGTAACTGGATTTAGATCATCATTAAATAAATCGTTAGCAACTAAACGTTTTGAAGTAAATACCACTGAATCTATCGCGGCTGAAGATATTGGTAAATTCCCTGATCTGAATATCGCCGAATCATTACAACGTATTCCTGGGGTAGCTATTTCTCGTGAAGGTGGTGAAGGTAGGCAAATTACCTTACGTGGTTTAGGTCCTGCATTTACACGTACTACCTTAAACGGTATGGAAGTACCTGCTAGTACCGATGGCACCGACTCTGGTGGCGGCGTAAATGGTGGCCGTGCATTTGACTTTAATATATTTGCATCCGAACTATTTAATCGTGTTGATATCCAAAAAACGCCCACGGCCGCAACTGAAGAAGGTGGTATAGCCGGGACTGTTGATATGTATTCTGCACGTCCGTTTGACACAACAGGCTTTCATGTTGCAGCGTCTGCGCAAGCCGGTTATAACGACCTCACTGAAGAAGTCGACCCACGGATGGTATTTATGATCAGCAACACATTTGCTGATGATACAATCGGGGCTTTATTCTCTGTCGCAAAATCTGAACGCACCGTGCGTCAAGAAGGCTTTGGTACAGTACGCTGGACCACCCCCGTACTTGATGGTGGCGGTATATACGCAGATACTTCTAATACTGAAGTAATTGGCACACCCAACACCGGTAATTGTGAATTTGAAGGGCAAAGCGTTGATCCAGTAAACTGTTTATATACCCCTCGCCTGCCTCGTCCTGATTTTTTTGGTAATGAACAAGACCGCTTAGGTTTTACCGGATCTTTACAATATGCCCCAAATGATGATCTCGTTCTTACCTTAGATACATTACATTCGACACTCGATAATGACCGTACTATGTACAACTTTTTCGAGATGTTTAGAAACACATTCAGCGAAATTACTCCTGAATCGATTACCATTGCTGACAATGGCAAACAGATCCAAGCAGCGACATTTAACGGCGTTAAATCTCGAGTAGAAAGCCGTCAGCAGATTTCAAAAACAAAATTTCAACAATACGTATTCTCAGCTAAATATCACTTATCTGATTACCTTCGATTAGACGCTATGGTGGGCACTGCTGAATCGGATGCTCGCTCTGAGCAGTATCGTTATAACATGACTAATAACACACCTCATAGAGTATCGATGGATTTTGGCACCAGCAATAATACCGCTGTGATGAATTACGATTACGATACTCTAGATGCCAACTCTTTTGATTTAGCCGATGGGCGCTTACGTGCAACAGATGTACTGCGCGAAAATGACACCGCTAAAATTAATTTATCATACGAGATGGATATGATGAATATCAAAGGCGGTATAGCCTATAACGACAGAACGGTTAGTTACGATGAATCACAAATAAACGGTTTTCCTGATCAAGATTCTGCAGCTGGATTTTCTCAGTTAATGCCCTACGATGATTTTGGCAGCGGTTATGACGGCACGTTATCACCCTTTATAGTGGCTGATTTTGATGCAATAAATTCACAGCTTTTAGTTAAAGAGTGGGTGCCACGCAGTGCACAAAGCTGGAAAGTTGAAGAAGAAACAATGGCTGCCTATGTGGAAACTAATTTTGAATATGAAATTTCCGATATGCTACTACGCACCAATGCAGGTGTTCGCTATGTAAAAACTGAAACCACATCAACAGGTTTTATTCAAACTGATGCGGTATCAATCGACAATAGCTATGACAATGTTTTACCGGTGCTAAATTTAGCCCTTGATGCAACCGATGATGTGATTGTAAGGCTGGGTTTATCTAAAACCATGACCCGCCCGAGTTTGAGTTCACTCAATCCTGGTAATCCATCGTTTTCTTATTTAAACGGCACTGTTAGTGCGGGTAACCCATTCTTAGACCCTTTCACCTCTACCAATACAGACGTTGGTGTTGAATGGTACTTTGCAGAAGAGTCGCTATTAGCAGCAACAGCGTTTTACAAAGATATTGGCTCTTTTATAAAAAGTGATAGTGAAGAAAAACTCGTCGATCCTGCTTATTTACCCTTTATTGATAATGATCCGCAATATGATCCATCAAGTGCGCTCGATCCTAGAACTACCCCTTACACTCATTTCGTCCCTGTAAATGGACAAGGTACTGTGATCAAAGGGCTTGAACTTATTTATCAGCAACCTTTTTCATTCCTACCTGGGTTGTTAAAAAATATGGGGTTAGTGTCTAACTATACGTATGTCTCTGCAGGTGAAATTACGGGTCTTTCTAAAAATTCTTATAACTTTACCCTGTATTATGAAGAAGAAAACTATGGCGCTCGTGCCTCAGTAAATAAACGCGACAATTACATCACAGATTACACGGGTAACAATGGTAATGCCGAAGAAGCGACATCTGGTCCAACACATTTTGACCTATCTGCTTTTTATAATATTAATGAAAATGTCACTGTAACATTTGAAGCTATTAACCTTACCGATGAGTATGAACGCCTATATACAACAGGTGATGGCAGTTTAGATTTACCACGTGAATATAATCATACCGGCCGACAGTTCTTTTTAGGAATACGCTACAACTTGTAAAACAGTATTTAAATTTTAAACTCCCCTAAGGTAAACAGCTTAATTAACATTTTAATTAAGCTGTTTTTTTACGCACAATACCAACAACTCAATGTTAATTGCCTTTCTTAATTGATAATCAAAAATTACTCACATACTAACAAAAATATTCTTATATTGTTTTTATACGACTAAAGTAGCGCATCCATTATTTATAATTAAAATACAATGCCACCGGTGGCAAATAATCAGTTAAATCATAGTACTTATAGATAATGTTGCACTTGAATGGTATTCGTACGCTGTTCTAAATGTAAATTAATGATGAATAATGTTATGTTTTTCATTTGACTTCGCATCAATAACGCTATATTTTTCATTTTGTGCCACCGGTAGCAAGGCATTTCATCAAACACTTTGCTACTTGCTTTCTCGTTATTTTTCCCATTATGGATTATGAGGTTAGGTGCAATAAAAATCAGAACAAGGACATGACAAACACTCTCTTTTAAGTCATGTTAACTTAATAACAATAAGTAGAACGTGGAACCACTATGACAACCAGCACACACAATTTTAAACTTAGTAAGTTAATGAGCAATTTAATACTCAGTGGCGCATTGACCAGTGGCTTAGCATATGCAGCCCCTCAAGATGATGCTGTTGCTGATGATCAACTCGAAGTGATCGAAGTAAAAGGTTTTCGCGGTAGTATCAATGCCGCTTTAATGTCTAAGCGTGAAGCCGTAGGCACCCGTGAAACCATCATTGCAGAAGATATTGGTAAATTTCCTGACTTAAATGTGGCAGATTCTCTTTCACGCGTACCTGGTATCTCTATTGAGGAGGATGCGGGTGAAGGTCGTCAAATTACCATTCGCGGTTTAGGTTCTCGTTACGTTAAAACCACAATTAATGGCATGGAATCAGCATCTGCTGGTGCTGCTACTGATGCGGCTGGTGGTTCTAATACTTCTCGTGCTTTTGATTTTAACGTATTCGCATCTGAACTGTTTACCCAAATAGATATTAATAAAACCGTTTCTGCTGAACTTGAAGACGGCGGCATTTCAGGGAATGTAAACTTACAAACGGCGCGTCCATTTCAATATGATGGCTTTAAAGGCGCTTACAATGTCAATGCTCGTTATAGTGATGTTGATGAGGATGTATCGCCTCGTGCTTCTTTTATGCTCAGTAATAACTGGGATAATAAGTTTGGTGTACTTGCCTCTATTGCATACTCTGATGGCACAGTACAAAGTGAAGGTTCTTCAACTGGACGTTGGACTGTAAACAATCCCAGTTTTGTCGAAGATGGTTTACCTGTTGGTCAAGGCGGCTCAAATTATCTTACCGTAGCACCGAAAACATTACTAATGCCAAACGGGAATTACACCAATGAAAATTTAGATGGATTATATTTACCGCGTATTCCTCGCTATTCATTGTATTCAAAACAACAAAAACGTCTTGGTGCAACAATTGCTTTTCAATATGCGCCTACTGATGATCTCTCATTCAACTTAGATGTGTTGCATGCAAGCTTGGATAATGATTCTGAAGAATATCACTACGAAGTATTATTACGAGATCAAAAAGATATCGTCCCTGAAAACATTTATGTCGATGCCAACAACACCATAGTCGCAGGTGCATATTCAAACGCCATTATCCGTTCAGAAACACGCAAAGATACATCTGAATCAGCATTTGACCAAGTTAGCTTTACTGGAAATTGGTTTATTAACGATCGTTTTAAAATGAACTTCCTGATAGGCCAGGGTAAATCAGATTTAGACATTCCGAATATGACCACCTTTGCCCTAGATAGTAATCAATCTACCGTGGCCTATAGTTTTGATAGTAATATAGACCCATTATCATTAATTAATAACCCAGGCGGACAAGCGATTGGTAGCGGTGAATTAAACACTAATATGCCATCATTTGCATTTGCAGCAGGTCAGCCACCTGGCGGGAATTATAGTAAAGATGAAATAGCGTCGGTGATGACAGATCCAAGTAATTACACCGCTGGTTTAGTACGTAATCGCTCGCAAACAATTGAAAGTGAAAACAAAACTATTAGAGTTGATTTTACATACGAGATTAACGATGAATATACGGTTAAGTTTGGTGTGGGTCAGCGTAGTTTTGAAACAGAACAACACTATAATTTAAATAACTGGAAAGACATCAATAAAGAAACAAACAAAACATCAGGCGCAATAGCAGAAGAGCGTGTTATATCGCTAGATGCAGCCCAAATTGATGGCAGCTTGTTCAATACCACTTTAGATAAACAAGGTGTAAGTTTTGGTAACAACGCTTCAATTCCTGGTTCATCAACGCTTAACAGTAGTACTTGGTTAGCACCTGATTATAATGCCATGTACAACGCCTTTGCTGGGGCAGACTTTTTTCAAGCCAAAGAAGATTTTAGACGCACTTATTATATTAAAGAAGAAGTTGCTACAGCATTTGTCCAGTTAGATTTCAGAAACTACATATTTGATAAAGAGCTACGTGGTAATGTTGGTGTGCGTTATGTTGATAACAAAAACACCAGTCGTATCGTAAATTTAGATCATATTTACAAAGATGGTTTCACTGCGGGACGTGGCGACGGTGCAAACTATGCTGCAGGTTATGGTTGGCGTGAGTCTGTGAGTGAAGGAGATGAATGGCTGCCATCATTAAACCTTGCTTACGATATCACTGAGGACTTAGTCGGTCGCTTTAGTTATTCACACGCAATTACTCGCCCAAAACTATCTGATTTGCGTTCTTCAATCAGTATTAATACGCCGAGTATTGATGATCCATCAGCGACAATTAAGATGGGTGCAGGCCCGTCACTCAAGCCTTATAAAGCGAAACAATACGATCTAGGTTTGGAATGGTATTTTGCTGAAGAGTCACTGCTTGCAACATCACTGTTTTATAAAAATATTTCGGGTTTAACAAAAGCAAGCTCTGAGCAGGTTTTATCACAAGCCGAACTCGATAGACTTGGTATCGACCTTGGCGACACAGATCCTAGCACTGTGACTTGGCAAGTATCGCAACTTGTCAATACCGATGCTGAAGGCATGTGGGGCGCAGAATTTATTTATCAACAGCCTTTTACCTTCTTACCTGAACCATTTAATGCCTTAGGTTTACAAACTAACTACACCTATATTGATTATACACGTGATATAGAAGACCCATTTTACGGCACGCAACTTAACTTAGTAGAAGAAGAAACATCAAAGAACACATACAACATAACCTTGTACTATCAAGTAGACGATTGGTCGGCTCGTTTTTCTTATAACTACCGAAGCGGCTATAACAAACAATATTTAGACGAATATAAAGATGAATCAACCTTTGTGCGTGGTTATGATGCAAAGGCGAAGCTTAATTTCTCTGCCCGCTACAAGTTAACAGAGAAAATGAGTGTTTCATTTGAAGCCGTTAATTTAACAGATGAAAAACAAGATATGTGGAATGATATTTACACGCCACGCCCTTACGAAAACCTGTCATCGGGTCGCCAATTCTTAGTGGGTGTAAGGGGCACTTTCTAAACTTAATCAACACATAGCCTCGTCTACTGGGCTATGTCTGCAATAAAATACTCTCCCCGTGCATAATCGATGGTTTTTACTGTCGATTATTTTATTAGTTACTAATTTTAAATAACTTTTTCAAAAAATAAGTCTTTTAAAACTTAAACTTAGTAATAAAACACCATTGCCACCGGTGGCAATAACTGCTAATGTTAGCTTATTATAATAATTCCAATTACAGCAGCAGGATACAAGATGAATAATCAACGACGCTATTTTCTCAAAGCATTAGCTTCTAGCACTTTGGTAACAGCAACTTTAATGGGCTGTCAGTCAGCGCCTTTGCTCAATGTTTTTGAAGCGCCTATTAGCGCAGACGATTGGCAAATGGCTGCACTAATCAAATCAGCGATTGTAGTACCGACCTTCCCTGCTAAACAATTTAATATTAAAGACTTTGGTGCAAAAGAAAATGGTCAACATGATTGTACACAGGCCATTAAAAACGCCATTGAAGCCTGCCACGCACAAGGAGGTGGTCAGGTCTACATTCCAAATGGCACCTACTTGACCGGTGCCATTCATTTACTTTCTAACGTAAATTTACACTTGGCTGATAAGGCAATATTAAGTTTCAGCACTGATCCTAATCATTACTTACCAGAGGTATTTACTCGCTGGGAAGGCTTAGAAATGATGGGCTACTCACCACTGATTTATGCTTATGAACAAGAAAACATTGCCATCACAGGTAAAGGAACACTGCAAGGAAATGGTGATAACCAAACATGGTGGCCTTGGAAGGGACCACACAAGGAAGGTCATTGGGATTTAATTAAAGATAGCCAAGGTAAAGTATTGCACCAGCGTGAAGCACGTGATCAGTTAATGGTTGATGCCGAAGCTGGTGTGCCTGTCAGCCAACGTATATACAGTACTGGTGCCTATTTACGCCCTCCTTTTATTCAACCGTATAAATGTAAAAATATTTTAATCGAAGGCGTAACAATTAAAAACTCACCTTTTTGGTTAGTGAACCCGGTTTTATGCCAAAGTGTTACGGTTGATAACGTCAATTTTTCAAGCCATGGTCCTAATTCAGACGGCTGTGATCCAGAAAGTTGTGACCACGTGCACATTAAAAACTGTGTCTTTGATACCGGTGATGATTGTATCGCGATCAAATCGGGCCGAAATGCTGATGGTCGCCGTGTTGGGGTAGCATCGCAAAACATTGTTATTGAAAACTGCCATATGAAAGAAGGCCATGGTGGTGTTGTGATCGGCAGTGAGATATCTGGCGGTGTAAATAATGTCTTTGTGCAAAACTGCACCATGGACAGCCCCCACCTAGAGCGCGCTATTCGTATCAAAACTAACTCAGTACGTGGCGGTTTGATCGAGCATATTCGCATACGTAACATCGAAGTTGGCACGGTTAAAAATGCTGTTGTGATCAACTTTTTTTATGAAGAAGGCGATGCGGGACAGTTCGACCCAACAGTTCGTGATATTCAAATTGAAAACCTACATTGTAAAAATGTGTTGAGTAAGGCTTTTTACCTCAATGGCTTTGCACGCGCACCAATGAACGATATCCATTTTATCGACTGTCATTTTGACCAAGTGGGTGATGATTCTATTGTTGCTAATGTGAATAACATGAGCTTAACCAATGTCACTTTAAACAAACAGCCGTTAACTATGGCTCAATTACAAAAATAATAAGTATTAATAGGAAAATTGTATGACCGTGTTTTCAACATTATTAGGCAACCAACCTATATTGCCTATCATCCAAGCAAACAGTAGTGAAGAAGGTGTGGCTATTGCCACTGCAATGCACAAGGCTGGCATTCATTTAGTGGAAGTTGTGCTGCGAACGCCAGCTTCCCTTGACGCATTAATCGCGATTAAAAAAGCACTACCCGATTTATGCGTTGGTGCCGGCACGATTACTGATCAAGCATTACTTGCAAAAAGTCTTGCCGCCGGCAGTGATTTTATTGTTACTCCTGCGGTATCACCACGATTACTCGATGCCCTTAGTCAATCTTCTGTGCCCGTTGTGCCGGGTGTTTCAAACACCGCCGATATTTTACTTGCTAAAGAATATGGCTTTACTGAGCAAAAATTATTTCCTGCCTCTTTGTGTGGTGGCGAGCAGTTTTTAAAAGCAGTCAGCAGCGTATTTGCTGATATTCGCTTTTGCCCAACAGGTGGCATTAATGAACAAAACTTTAAAGACTATTTAGCACTTAATAATGTGATGGCTGTGGGTGGAACCTGGGTTGCACAACCACAATGGGTACAAAGTAAAGACTATGACAAAATCACGCAAGCCTGCCTTCAGGTACTAAACAACAACTAATTAACATATTGACTGCCATACGTTGTCAGTGTAATTTACCTTTACATGCCACCGGTGGCAATAAACAAGCAGAACAGTTAAGGAATCTTCAATGCCGAGCAATATCGAACCTTTAGAATTGCACCCAGATCGTTTATTTTCAAGCGATCCTAGCGTCGTTGCTATCGCTAGAAAGTTATATGAATCAATTAAAGACTTACCGATAGTTAGTCCGCACGGTCACACTGATCCACGTTGGTTTAATGAAAATGAAAACTTTGGCAATGCTACTGAGCTATTTATAAAACCCGATCACTACGTGTTTAGAATGCTCTACAGTCAAGGTATCCCAATGACTGATTTAGGAGTACCTGAGCATGGGCTGCAAGGCGATATGGCTCGTTCAAAAGCAGCTGATCCTGAAAAAGTATGGCAAATCTTTGCTGATAACTATCACCTGTATGCCGGAACGCCAAGTGGCTATTGGTTAGATGCGGTATTTAGTGATGTGTTTGGGTTTACTGAAAAACTTTGCTCGGAAAATGGTCAGCACTATTATCAAAAAATTACAGCTGCGTTAGCAACACCCGAGTTCAAGCCTCATGCACTGATGGACCGCTTTAATATTGAACTAATTGCCACAACAGAAGGTGCACTTGATCAGCTCCCGCACCACCGCGCAATTGCAGGCTCTGCAATGGAAAAACGTGTGATCACCACCTTTAGACCTGATGATGTGGTTGATGCTAGCCGTGAAGATTTTATCGACAACGTAATTAAACTTGGTGAGATAACCGACCAAGATACAACGACTTGGCAAGGTTATTTAGCGGCAATTCAAATACGTCGTGATTACTTTCGTATTGAAGGACGTGCAACAGCAACCGATCATGGCCACCCTACTGCATTAACTGCTGACTTACCTACCGCAGAATGTGAAGCATTATTTGAAAAATGTCGAACAGGCCATTCAACAGAGCAAGAGCAAGAATTATTCCGTGGCCAAATGCTCACTGAGCTTGCCGGTATGAGCATTAAAGATGGTTTAGTGATGCAAATTCACCCTGGCGCGCATCGTAATCATAACCAAGCGTTATTTGATCAATTTGGCCGTGATAAAGGCTGTGATATTCCAAGCCAAACTGAATACGTTAATGCACTCAAACCACTATTGAGTAAATACGGAAATCACCCGGATCTTAAAATCATCCTATTTACATTAGATGAAACGACCTATAGTCGAGAGCTTGCGCCACTAGCGGGTCACTACCCTAGCCTCAAGTTAGGTCCTGCTTGGTGGTTCCATGACAGCCCCGCCGGTATGCTTCGTTTTAGACAGCAAACAACTGAAACAGCTGGTTTTTATAACACGGTTGGCTTTAATGATGACACCCGCGCATTTTTATCAATTCCAGCTCGTCATGATGTTGCACGCCGCGTTGATTGTCGCTATTTAGCAGAGCTTGTAGCAAATCATCAAATTAGCGAAAGTACTGCCCAGACTCTGGCTTATCAACTAACCTATGGGCTAGTGAAAAAAGCATACAATCTCGATAAATAACAATAATAGAGCCACTTAATTTAAGTGGCTCAACCATTGAGGACACACAATGACTTTAAAAACATCACTGTTATCAAAGCGCATTTTGATGGGAACAGCTCTAAGCTCTAGCCTATTATTGATTGCATGCCAAGAACATGCAGATCTTAAAACACCACTGCAAGCGAGCGAAACTAACTCCCTTGGAAGCGCATTAGTTGCTAAAGTGGACATTGTTAATCCATCTTCGTTTAAACGCCCTGACGAGCCTATCTATCTTAGCTATTACGATTTAGGTCTTAGCCAAACTGCTGCTTTAACTGTAAAAACAGCGCAGCAAGTATTACCAAGCCAAGCAGTAGATATTGATTCAGACGGTGAACTTGATGGTGTGTATTTTATTGTCGATTTAAATGATAAACCGATTGAAGTCACCATTACACAGCAAAGTAGCCCATCAATCACAGCACAAACAAAACGTGTTCAAGCTGATCTTGCCCATAAACAAGGTGGTCAATGGCAGCCTCATTCTCGTCCGCCAAAACACCAAGTTGGCACAGGTAAAAAAGAGTATGTAGGCGGTGAATTTAAAAATGTTGATGAGTTAACACCACCAGATTATTACACCGATCATTCAAATTGGATCCGTTATGAAGGCCCAGGTATTGAGTCGGATAAAGTCGGTTACCGCTTTTATCTAGATTGGCGTAATGGTTTTGATATTTTCGGCAAATTAACAACACAACCTGTGCTACATACTGTCGGCCTTGATGGTTATTCTTCGTATCATGACAAACAAGACTGGGGCATGGATATCCTTAAAGTGGGTAAGTCTTTAGGTGCTGGCGGATTTGGTTTGATGGGTAATAATGATGAGCTGGAACATGTATCTGATGTTAGCAAACGTACAGCGCGGATTATTGAAAATGGCGATTTACGCGCCAGTATACAAATTGAGTATCAAGGCTGGCAAAACAGCTATCAACAGCAAGATTTAATAGCCAATATTAGTATGCACGGCGGCTCACGTTTGGCACATGTAGAACTGAACACTGATAAAGATTTGCCTAATTTAGTAGCCGGTGTGGTCAAACACCCAGATACTGAGTTTATTCAAGGTGATCTGGATGCAATGAGTAATTATGGCTATAGCTATATTGCCAGTTGGGGGAATCAAAGCTTAGATAAATCAGCTTTAGGTATGGCGGTTTTCTTTAAAAAAGGTGATGTCATTGACGTGCGCCAAGACAAAAATAACTACCTTGCAGTACTCAAACCTAAAGGACAAAGTACACAGCATACTGATTACTATTTTGCCTCTGTTTGGCAACCTGAAAGTGGTATCAACGATAAAGAAAGCTTTATTGAGTACCTTGATCAACAAGCTGAAAGATTGACAATTAAACCACGCATTACTTTGCATACCACAGTTACAGCAAAAAAAACGACGCAACCGCTTAATGATAAAATAGCCCTTGAATGGGCCCGCGCCCTTGCCGATTCAGAGCTGAAAAGAAAAGCACTAGGCTATCATGCCAATGGCTGGGATGTGAACCGTAAGCGCAGCCCAAAGTTTGAATACGACATTATCGGCTTACAGCCATATGCTTACTACCAATTAGGGATGGCAACTGATGATCAAACTTATAAGAATGTGATTGCCCAAGTTACTGGTAGCTTTATTGATCAACAAGGCAAAATCACCGCCTATAAACAAAGCAATTTTAACATTGATAACATTCCGCCTGGGCGTAATCTTATCCAGCTATACCAAGATACCCAGCAGCAACAATATTTATCTGCCGCAAAAGCTTTACGTGCACAATTACAGTTACAGCCACGTACATCACAAGGCGCATTTTGGCACAAAAACAAATATCAACATCAAGTGTGGCTAGATGGCGTTTATATGGGTATGCCGTTTTTAGCCCAGTACGGTAGCTTATTTGAAACGGGCCATCAGCAACAAGAAACCTTCGCCGAGGTTGTAAACGAATTTAAGCTCACTCGTGAAGCACTACGCGATCCAAAAACAGGGTTGTACTATCACGGTTGGGATGAATCTAAACAGCAAGCATGGGCTGATAAACAAACGGGTGTTTCTGCAGAATTTTGGGGCCGTGGTATGGGGTGGCTCGCTATGTCAGTGGTTGATGTACTCGATTACATCCCAGCAAAAAACACAGAGCAACGCGATACCTTACTCGCCATGGTAAAAGAGTTGGCCACGGATATTGCCAAAGTTCAAGATACTGATACCGGCACATGGTGGCAAGTTTTAGACAAACCAACGGCTTTAGGTAACTACCAAGAATCAACTTCAACAGCCATGTTTGCTTACTTTTATGCCAAAGCACTTAATAATGGCTATATCGATGCTGATTATCAAGACACTGCCCTTGCAGCGTATCAAGGTTTACTTAACCAATTTACATTAGTACATAGCGATGGCACGGTAAGTATGACAAACCAATGCTATGTTGCAGGCCTTGGCTTTGGTCGTGATGGTAGTTATCACTATTATATGAGCGAGCCGGTCAGCAAAAATGATCCTAAAGGAAATGGTCCCTTCATTCTAGCAAGCCTTGAAGTAGCTAAGCTTCTAGCTGGTAACAACTAAACAGCCATAGATTATTCAGCCGGAAAGCAAAGTCCATCGCATTTTGCTTACCGGCCAAAACTCACTTCCCTTCAACAACATCAGCACACTAAGCTCATAAGGATTTATGATGCGTATAATCAAAATCAATAAAAACAGCGTAAATAAAAATATTTTTTCATTTTTGCTCTGCTGCTTATTCTGCTCAATAATGAATGTGTCTGCGCAAAATAATAACAACTCACTGAGCTATGCCGTGCAAATGGCTAACTCTGAGATGATCCGTAATCCACAGGCCTACACCATTGATTGGCGCACTGAACCGCGCTGGGATTACACCCATGGCTTAGTGTTACTGTCATTTGCCAAGCTCTATCAGCATCAACCAGAACAACGCTATTTCAATTACATTAAAGAATATGTAGACGCGTTAGTAATGGAAGATGGCAGTATTAAAACCTACGTAATGAGCAAATATAATCTCGATATGCTCAATGCCGGCAAGTTACTGTTTTTTATGTTTGATGAAACAAAAGATCGTAAATATCGTCTTGCCCTCGATACTTTATATGCACAGTTCAAATTACAACCTCGCACAATTGATGGTGGCTTTTGGCATAAAAAACGCTATACCTCGCAAATGTGGCTTGATGGTTTATATATGGCAGCGCCCTTTTATGCCGAATATATCCGCCGCTTTGGGACAGTCGATCAGTATGATGATGTTATAAAACAGTTTGAATTAATTGAACAACATACTTATCGCAGTGACACCTCTCTACCTGTACATGGCTGGGATGAATCTAAACAACAGCGTTGGGCTGATAAAAAAACCGGACAATCACCTAATCATTGGTCGCGCTCTATCGGTTGGTACGCCATGGCAATGGTTGATGTATTAGATCAACTACCGAATGATCACCCTAAAAAAGCGTGGCTATCACAGCGCTTTAATACATTGATAGATAACATGTTAAAGCTGCGTTCTGACTCCGCTGTATGGTATCAAGTTACAGATAAAGGTGAATTAGACGGTAATTATTTAGAATCCTCTGGCAGTGCTATGCTCAGCTATGCGATTGCAAGAGCTGTTAATCAAGGTTACTTGTCTGATAGCTACCAAGTGATTGCAAAAAATACCTTTAATGCTGTAGTTAGCAACTTTATCAAACGTGAAGCAGATAACACCTTATCAATCCAACAAGTATGTGAAGTAGCAGGACTTGGCGGTAAACCATATCGAGATGGCAGCTTTGCTTATTACATCAGTGAAAATGTACGCGCGAACGATCCTAAAGCAGTCGGCCCTTTTATTCTTGCTAGTTTAGAAATGGAGAAATAACCGATGCTAAGCAACAAATACTATTTCTATTTAGCACTTTTTCTCGTTTGCTTAAGTAGCAGCCTAGGTTATGCAAAAGAGTCGCAATTACTATCGTCAACACACACTCAAAGCCCGTGGCAAGCAGATCTAGGTAATGGCGAATATAAAAACCCAATCTTGCATGCCGATTATTCCGACCCGGATGTAGTAGCTGTTAATGGCGATTATTACATGACAGCATCTAGCTTCAACTCTGCACCTGGCTTGCCTATTTTACACTCTACCGATTTAGTCAATTGGCAGTTAATAAATTATGCGCTGCCAATACAGCTGCCACAAGCCCACTTTGCAAAAGTACAACATGGCAACGGCGTATGGGCACCAACAATCCGTTTTCATGATAATAAATTTTGGATTTTTTACCCTGATCCTGATTTTGGTATTTATGTAACCACAACAGATGATCCTGCTGGAACTTGGTCAACCCCACAGCTTATTTTAGCGGGTAAAGGATTAATCGACCCGGCACCTTTATGGGACGACAATGGTAAAACCTACTTAATACATGCATGGGCAAAAAGTCGTGCTGGCTTTAATAATGTACTAACGCTGCGTGAAATGAAAGATGACGCAAGTTGGGTCAGTGATAAATTTACACACATTGTCGATGGTAAAAATCACCCTGGATATCGCACCATTGAAGGTCCTAAATTTTATAAACGTAACGGTTACTACTATATTTTTGCGCCTGCAGGTGGGGTAGATTTAGGTTGGCAATCGGTATTTAGAGCAAAAAAAATTACCGGTCCCTATGAAGCCAAAGTAGTAATGGCGCAAGGTAATTCAGTGATCAACGGTCCTCATCAAGGTGCGTGGGTTCACACCCAATTTGATGAGGACTGGTTTATTCACTTTCAAAGCAAACAAGCGTATGGTCGAATCACCCATTTACAACCTATGCGCTGGGACAATGATTGGCCAATCATAGGCATAGATAAAAATGGTAATGGAACTGGGCAACCGGTTTTACAGCACACTAAACCTAGAAGCAAAATTAACCCACAACCCACCAGCATAGTGAACAATGATGAATTCAACAGCGCTGAGCTAAGCTTATTATGGCAATGGAATGCAAATCCAAGTAACAGCTGGTATTCACTGACAGACAACCCCGGCTTTTTACGCTTACACTCGCAGCAAATTACAGCACAAAACAATACTAATTTATGGTCAACGCCTTCATTGTTACTGCAAAAGATCCCTGCAGAACAGCTTGCTTTTACAACCACATTGCAGGTCAACCAAACAACCTCTGCTAGTTCCTCAGGACTAATTTTATTTGGTGAAGACTATGCATGGATTGGTATCAAAACATCTTCTACTGGCGAACAACAGCTAGTCTATGTGCACTGTTTTAATGCGAGAAAAGGCTGTACAGAAAGTATCGTAGAGCAACAACCACTGACACAACCCTATCTTGAACTAAAAGTCGTTCTACAACCAGGCGCCACAGCCATTTTTAGTTATAGAACCGCTGCAAGTGCTGAGTTTCAAATTATTGGTGAACACTTCCAAGCTAAAAAAGGCCGCTGGGTAGGTGCTAAGTTAGGCTTATTTAGCCTGTCGCAAACTCCCGGCGCTAGCAGCTATGCCGATTTTGACTATGCCCGTTACGACACTTTGGATTAAATGAATATGCTAAAACATCAAACGTTGAACTTTTTTGCCGTATTATTGCTCTGTGTTCAGCCATGCATAGCAGCTGATTACACCGTTGAAAATACTTATAAAAAACTAATCAAACACTATCCACACATGCAGGTGCCCGCAACGACACTTCCTGACTCTGTAATCGCTCATAAAGCACTGGTTTACAAACAAACTAAAACCAGTGCACAGACTTTAGATATTTATCAGCAAACACAGCAAACACAAACGGCGCCTTTGATTATGTTGATCCACGGTGGTGGCTGGCAATCAGGTACCCCCGCATTAATGACAGCACTTGCAATTGCGCTGGTAGAACGTGGTTATGTTGTTGCCGCGCCCAGTTACCGTCTCAGCAAGGAAGCGCCTTATCCTGCAGCAGTTGAGGATTTAGTTGATGCGTTTCATTGGCTTAAAAATAATGCTGCTCAGTATAATATAGACAGCACTAAGATTGCTTTATCGGGCGGCTCTGCAGGTGGCCAATTAGCCGCGCTGTTAGCCTACAGAGGCGGAATTGTTGATAGCAGCGACACTAACTCCAAGCGATTTAAGGTCCAAGCGCTGATCAATATAGATGGCTTAAGTGACTTCACGTCCCCTGAAGCACTGCCTTTTGAAAACAACCCAGCCAAGGCCGTCACATCAGCCAGCAAGTGGTTGGGGGGTAGGTATGAAACTATCCCACAGCGTTGGCACGACGCATCGCCTATTTTCTATATTGATAAAAAAGCGCCTGCAACACTTTTCATTAATAGCTCAGTGCCACGCTTTCGTGCAGGTAGAGACAGCGCAATACAAAAGTTGCAACAGTTGCATATACCCAGTGAAGTTTACCAGTTTGATGATGCGCCGCATTCATTTTGGTTATTCCAGCCGTGGTTAACGCCTACAACCAGTGTTATTGATGACTTTTTAACAGCACAATTTGCTAAAACTCGTTGATCATTATTGTTGTTAAAATTAAAGCCTTGATGAGTTAATGGTTATTTTAAGTCATCAAGGCTTTCTTTGTTAGTCGCTAAGCGAATTTAAGTACTGCTGCAAAACCTGCGCTGTAGTTGCATTTTTTAATTGCAGCTGATGCTGTTTGAACCAATCATCCGCAACACCATCTTCATTAGCATCAACGATTGCAGGAACCCCTGTAAATTCCTGTTTATATGCATCCCAATTACCAATTAGCTCAAACTCATGATCAATCAAACCATTTTTCTTTATCGCGACACTATCAGCGAGCTGTTGATAAACAAGCGTATCAATACTGTCATGGAAATAGCCATGTGCATTACGACTTGCTCCTATATGTTGCCCTTTAATGGCATCACTAAATGCTTGCTTTGCACTAACATAAACCATGGTTGTTTGCATGGGTGATGTAATG
Source organism: Pseudoalteromonas sp. SG44-1 (assembly GCF_014164315.1). NCBI lineage: Bacteria > Pseudomonadati > Pseudomonadota > Gammaproteobacteria > Alteromonadales > Pseudoalteromonadaceae > Pseudoalteromonas > Pseudoalteromonas sp. SG44-1. The sequence goes on along the minus strand of NZ_JACJEW010000019.1, from coordinate 63,144 downwards.
ATTGGTTTATCACTTAACCACTGGCTATTTTCATCACTGATAGTGCGTTTTGCTTTGACTGCTTTGCGATAATTTACACCTAAATAATTATGCTCAGTCAGTTGTGGGTTATTCTCAAGTACATTTCCCATAATATATGCCTGATTTTCTTTGATCTCTGGGGAATACCAAATATCAGCAAACTGCATGATCTTACTTGCTTTACCTGGTTTATAATAATTGTTGATCAAGTTAAAACGACCATTTTCTGATCCATAAACATTATTATGTCCCCAGTTAAAAATAATATTATTGATAAGCTCAACAAACTCTTCATCTTGTGCATACGGTGATTTAAGTCTATGACCATTGAGCCTAGGCGTTCTACTGGCATGATTGGCAATTATATTATTAATAAAGCTCGCATTTGCCCCGCCCCAAATGCCACCATAGCCATGATCGCCTTTAGGGTGAATTGAATGGCTTAAACTATGTGAAATAATTGAATCTTGTAACGTAAAGTTACGGTTATTATAAAAGCTCGCGGTTTCATCCACTGACCAACTCAATGAACAATGATCAATAATGACATTCTCACTGTTACGCACCGTTAATGAATCATCAGCATAACCAAATGTACCTAAGCGAAAGCGTAAGTAGCGAATAATCACATTATCTGCGGATGAAACCGTCACAGGTGCACCAACAATGGCAATCCCACCTGGCGAACTTTGCCCTGCGATGGTTATATTTCCATGTGAGATTTTAAGTTCCCCTGCCAATTTGATCACACCCGATACCGCAAATACGACAGTGCGAGGATGCTTTTGCACAATTGCATAGCGAAGGCTGCCTGGTTGCGGTTTATCTAAATTATCTTCTAATGTAGTGACTCTATAAAGCGTGCCATTAATGCCCCCAGTTGCGTACTTACCAAACCCTTTTGCCGTTGGAAAAGCCAATGGTGTGTTAACTTGTGAAGCGTATAAATTAGTCGAAACAAAAACCGTTAACACAATAATGATGCTTAGTAATACGATATTGAGATAGTTTAAATTATTATTCTTCAGAACTTGCATAATGTTCCTTGGCTATTTCGTTTTTAATGCTGGTTAAAATAAAAAATTGTCAATATGTAAATTGACAGTTTCATTAATACAGTGTTAACTTCATGTTATTCCATTCTGCCACCGGTGGCAAGTTGGAATTTGAATCAACGGGAATCCCATATCTTGCACACACAATTAAAAGCCTGGAAAAGGAACAAAGATGAAGAGCATGAGATTAAGCACGATCGCAGCAGCATTAATGGTAGCTATGCCACTTTATGCGCAAACAGCTGATCCTGTACAGCCAAAGGTAGAAAGTGACAAACCAACAACAAACGCCGAAATAACAGCAGATAAAAAAAACGTAGAAGCTGAAGATGATATTGAAATCATTGCTGTAACAGGCGTTTATCAAGCAGATTTAAAAGCACGTGCTATGGAGCGCGATGCAAAAGCATTTAGCTCAGTGATTGCCACGGATGACATGGGAAACTTTGTTGACCAAAATGTTGCAGAATCACTTCGTCGAATTCCAGGTGTGACACTTGAACGCAGTGAAGGTGAAGGAAAATACATTGCCGTGCGTGGTTTAGGCCCTAAATTCGTATCAGTGAGCATGAATGGTGCAGAACTGTCTGGCGCAGGTGATGACCGTAAAATTGGCCTTGATGGCATCACCAGTGATTCACTCGGTGCAATTGAAGTATTTAAAACCCTTACCCCAGATATGAACCTCAATTCAATTGGTGGTGCAGTCAACGTAAAAGCCATCTCTGCCTATGATCGTGGTAAAAACACATTAAAAATGAAGCTACAAAATTCATACAGTGAATTACGCGAAGAGCAATCGCCTAAATTTAGCATTGATGGTACACAACTATTTTTAGATGAGAAAATAGGGGTTGGTTTTGCTCTATCCTATGAAGACAGAAAAACCCAAGTAGATGAAGTACGCCATCATAGCACCCGCGAATTAAACTTTTTACAAGGGGGAATTGGTCTAAGCGAAGAAGAACTCAGTGTCGCCCCAGAAATTTTGATCCCCGCGCAACTCGAAAACCGCCGTGAAATTGCTGATCGAACACGTACCACCGCAACTTTAAATGTTGAGTTTAAGCCAACCGCAGACAGTTTTTATTACATACGAGGTAACTACTCAAATTACACCGATAATGACGTCGCACAAAGAGAGTTTTATAACTTTTATAACGGCGACCAAGCAGATGAAATTATCTATGTAAATACTGATACAAAAGAGTTTGCGCTGTCTGATATCGATATTTACAACCAATTTTTCATTCAAGAAGGTGAAACGACTACAACCAATTACAGCATCGGTGGTGAAAACTATATTACCGATACTTTACGCGTAGATTATGAATATGCGTATTCAAAAACAGATGATAAATCAGTGGGGGATCGCCGAGTTCAGTTTCGTGAGCGTGAGAATATCGTTTACGGTCAAGCAACTAAAAACAATATTGTTGCACAGGTGCTAACTCCTGAAGAAGCTGCTGCCTTAGGTGGTTTTGCGTTAGATCCAGATAATGATGTTTTTGCCGGTGAAGCCGATGGTGATATCAGCGATTTATCAAATATGGAATACGACAACTTATTTATGGAAGACAGTGTCCGCACTGATGAAGTCACCAGTATCAAGTTAAACTTACAAAAAGACTTTGATTTTGAGTACCTTAATTTCATTAAAATTGGTGGCACTTATAACGAACGCGAACACTTCCGTGATAAAGATCGCTGGAGCTATGCAATAAACCCTCTCGATTGTGGAACGGATGAAACCTGCATTACAGTCGCCAACTCAAATGTTACTGATTATAACTTTGCGGTTCCTGAGGGTGGCTTATTTACCTATCCTTTTGTTAGCAACGAAGACCTTGAGTACATAGTTGACTCAACTAAAATTACGCGCGACAGTGCCACCGGTGGCGAAGTGTCAATTGACAGCACCAAAGAAGACTATACCTTATACGAAGATACCTACGCAGCTTATATTATGACTGAGCTGCAGCTATCAGAGCAGGTCAGTGTTATTACCGGTGTACGCTATGCACATACCGAATTTTCATCAACCGGTTATATGTCATTATCAAATGATGATTGGAATTTTGGCGGTGATCACACCTTAGATATTTCGGTACCTTTACCTGAGGCATCCATTACCTACAGTGAATTTTTCCCAAGTATGCATATACGCTACGAACCAAATCCTGAAATGTTGGTTCGTACATCACTGTGGACTAGTTATACCCGCCCTTCGTTTAAGCAAGCGCGTGGTTATGCGCGTTTTGATAGTGATATTAGTTTATGTGATCCAACGACTAATGAATGCTACAACTCACCAGATGGACAAAGCGCAATTGATTTACAAGGCTATATTTTAGGGCCTGACAATGCGTTACAAGTAGGTAACCCAAATTTGGTGGCAATGACTTCGGATAACTTTGATGCTTCGTTTGGCTGGTATCCATCAAAAGAGTTATTTATGGAAGCTGCAGTATTTTACAAAAATATTGATAACTTCATCGTCGATGTCACTGGTATTCAAATGAGCATAGATGAGCTCCCGCTTACTTTACCTGTAAACCAAGTATCTGATTTTGCAATTCCTCAAGATCTTGCTCTAAATCAGGTTGATATCACCCTCAATGGTGATAAAGCCACAGTCTACGGGATTGAGCTTAGTTACAATCAGTTCTTCGAAAATGGCTTATTTTGGCAAAGTAATATGACCTTTGTAAAAAGTGAAGCCGAACTCGACGCCACTATTCGTCAAGACAAAATGCAGCTACCAGGCCAAGCAGATATCACCGGTAACATTGCTGTTGGTTGGGAAGATGAGACTTTCTCGTTACGCCTAATTAGTAATTACCGCTCAGATATCCTTGAAGAGGTTGGCTCTTGTCCCGTATCAGCTTCTGTATCAGACCCACATACCTGTAAGTCATGGGCTGATATATACCAAGACGATATCTTAACCTTTGATATGAAAGTGAAATATGATTTTACGAAAAGCCTCAGCGTGTATTTTGACGCGATTAACTTAACCGATGAAGCAGATTTACGTTATTTCAAAGGTAATGATTTATCCGGTGGTGAAATCCTCTATCAACGTGAAGATTATGGTCGTACGTTCCAGTTAGGTATGAATTATAAATTTTATTAACAGCTACTAATAATGAAAAACGTTAATTTCACACACAATTAACGCGTTAATGACGCGCTTTCATCCTTGGAGGGATGCATGAATAATACAATAAAAATACCATCGTGTTTGCTGATCACCGCGATCTTAGCAGGCTGCGGTGAAGATAGTTCTATCAATGTCAAAGAAGCCCCGTTACCACCAGTGCAAGGGGTATTTGTTGACAGCCCTGTTGCTGGTTTAACCTACAACAGCCCATCAATAAGCAATGGTGTAACAAACGCAAATGGACAATTCGATTACTTTAGAGGTGAAGCTATCGATTTCTCAATTGGTGCACTTACCTTCCCTACGGTCTCTGCCGCCAATGTATTAACTCCACTTGCTTTATTTTCGACAGATACCGTGTTTCATCCTGCTGTTATTAATAGTTTGCGTTTATTACAGTCACTAGATGTTGATGGTGATCCTAGCAATGGCATCACCATCAGCGAGCAAGCAGCACAAGCAGCCGTTATGACTTTAGCCGAAGGACAAACGATTACGGACTATTTTAGTAGCGATGAGTTTGAGGCAAACGTTAATGCGTGGCTCGCTGATGCAGGCTCAGCTAATAATACCTTAATTCCAGCTGATCAAGCGATTGTGCACTTTGTTGATTTTATTTTTAAGCAATACAACAGCACACAACCTTTAGCATTTAATACTGCCGATTTTAGCGGAACATTGTATAACCCGTTAGTACAAGGCAGTGAGGCAAGTATTGCACAGTTGATATTAACGCCCGTTGATGAAGCAAACCTTAGTGGAACATTCAGCCAAGTAGTGGATGGTAACGAAACAGTAACAGGCAATTATTCGTTTTTATTCGGTAACCGTGTACTTGCACTGACCTCAGTTGAGGGCGAGTCTGCTACCACTGAGTATATAATCTCTCGTTCGCATAATACGGTTAATAACACCTACAGTGTTTGTGCCACCAGCGATGCAAGCGCACTGGCAACACTGGTGCTTACTTGTGATAGTAATGATGATGCTAAAAACAATATTTTAGTGTTCTCCGAACAACAAGCTCAAGAAGAGCTAGTTAAACTCAATGATTTAGCACAGCAAGCTGGTTTAGCCTTAATTGAAGAGTTTGATACTGACACTGAAACATTTTTCTCATCGAGCTATAAAAGCTTATCGGATGAGCAAGGCAGCGGCCCGTTATATTTTAAAAGTGGCGGTAGTGCAAAAATTGACGATGTAGCAGGCCACCTAATTCTAGAAGGCGACCGTATTACAATCGGTAATACTCTGCCCGGCAAAGAATCAACAGCGACTGATAGCTCAGGTGTGGGGATTTATAATTTAAGCGAAGGGTTTACCATTAGCTTTGATGTTATTTCTCATAATAGTGCCGGTGGATTATCGCTGTATGTTGATAATAATACTGCCAGTCAAAGTAATTCAGTGCATGGTGGTGCTTCAAAGTTTTATGGTAAAGACATAAACGAAACCAACACCCCTGCAGGTCAACGGTTTTCATATACCTACATTCCAGGCGAAGATGTAAATACTGGCCCTGATCTGACTCATGTCGATGCCCGCGGTATTTTAAATCCTGAGATTAAAAATTCATATTTCCAAATACGCACTGATTCAGCGGCAATGATTGTCATTGATAACTTAACCATTGAAACAGTGGCAACCGACGTACCAGATGTTGAACCACCGGTTGAACCACCGATTGATCCTCCTGTGGAAGGCGAGATCCCAACAGTAGAATTACCAATTACCACTGACTTTACCGCACTTACTGCGGATATTTTCTCTGTTGATCATCAAAAAATTATTGATGCAAACGACGATGAAATCCCCATGTTTAGCAAAACAGGCGGCTCAGTCACTGTGATTGATACTGGATTAGAACTCAATGGAGGTCGTTTCACATTAGGTAACACCACCCCAGGTATTGAAACAGCAGCAACGGATACCACCACCAGTGGAGCGCTGGATTTGTCTCGTCCTTATCAAGTGGTGATGGATATTGTCAGTATAAGTGACCCTGAAGGTGATAATAAATTCCAAATTTATGTGGATAACAACTCATCAAGCAGTTCTAAATCAATCCATGGTAATGACTCACGTTTTTATAATGAATTGATCAACTCGCTTACTGCTGGTCAAACTTTAACAGTACCCGGAAAGCTTGCGACTAAAAACTCATTTTTACAGTTACGTACCGAAACAGGCGGCACTGTGGTTATCAATAACCTCAGAGTTGAGTATGTTAAAGATCCATCTGTATTTAGCTGCACGGATGCACCTGAACTGTATTTTTGTGATGACTTTGCCAATGGTGATTTAAATAATTGGCAAATTTTAGCCAAGCCAGATAACACTGAATCCCCAATGGGTGAGTTTGATGTACTTAATATCATGGGTAATAACATGATGCGATACACCGCAGGCGGTGCTGGGGGCGAGCTAATTTTAGCCACTGAAGAAGCTATGGCAAACGTGCCTTCGACAGGTAACTACTTTGTTGAAGCGAAAATTCGCCCGCGCCAGAACTCTACCACGGCCAATAAGCAGATCTTTTTGATGGCACGCTATTTAAATGCCGGTAATTGGTACGCCGGTGGCTTAAATGTGCAAAACTCATCAAGCAGTACGCAAGTGGAAGTTGCCGTTAGTAGCGAAGGGTCGATTGCGCGTCCAGTGCAAACAAAATCACCAATCTTACTCGGTGAAAAAGGCGCTACAGAAGACGGCGTTTGGTACACCACTCGATTTGAGATGATTGATGATCAACTTACCGTATACTTAGATGGTGAGAAAATGGGCTCTGCGACTGATACCAGCTATACAGCGCGTGGCTTAATTGGTGTGTTTACGAATAATCGTTCGTTTGAAATTGATGATGTAAAAGTGGGCGACCCTAGTATCAAGCCAATTCAGTTAACCCTTGATTACAAAGAGCCTAATTGGGACACAAGTACCAGTATGGATCCATTGTTGATCAACGTTACAGCGATTAAAAACGACGGTATCACAGCCGACACCTACACGGTCACTTCAAGCAATGAAGCAGTGGTGAGCGTTACAATCGATGGAAATGCGATCACCCTTACACCGATTGCTGCAGGCGATGCAACGATCACATTTGTATCGGATTCAGACCCAAGTATTACCCGTACTATTAAAGTCTCTGTTGCAGAAGGCTTTGTTATGCCAACTGCTGACTATGGTGATTTAACAGCTAAAGTAATGCCAGCGATTGCTAGCGATAACCAATTTGTTGATACCCAATTATCGCTTACTTTTGATAACGCCCCTACCTTTGGTAGTTTAGGTGAAGTTCGTATTTATAAGCAAAACGACAACACCCTAGTTGATACCCTCAAAGTGGGTAAAAATGTCGATGTGATAGGCTACACCGGCCAGGATAAAGTCCGCTCTGTGTACTACTACCCGCTCACAATTGAAGGCAATACCTTAACCATTAAACCGCATAATAATGTGCTTGAATATGGCCATACTTATCGTGTTGTCATTGGTGATGATGTGGTATTAGGCGCACAACTCAACGGTACTGATTTTATTGGCCTCGGTGATAATAGCCAATGGACGTTCACCACTAAAGTGACAACGCCGGCAAGCAATCAACTATTGGTTGATGATGACGGTGTAGCTGACTTTAGAACCGTGCAAGGTGCACTTAACTTTGCAATGGCAAATCTTGCTAAAGATGAGCAAACCACCATTTCAGTCAAAGATGGTGTATATAATGAACTGCTATTCTTACGTAATAAAAATAACGTAACTATACAAGGGCAAAGCCAAGACAATACTATTATTCAGTACGAAAACTTCGAAACACTCAATGGTGGCTCAGGTGGCAGTGCGCCTGTAGGTTCTGGCACACCGGGTGGCGGTCGTGGTGTATTCTTAGTTGAAGGTGGGGATATGTTAGTGATCAACAACCTAACATTGAAAAACACGCATTTGCGTAACAAGGTTGATTCAAACCAAGCTGAAACAATTTACTTTAATAGTAATGGTCGTTTAGTGGCTAATAATGCCAGCTTTATTAGCGAACAAGATACCCTATTACTGAAAGGTTATAGCTGGTTCTACAACAGCTTAGTTGCTGGTAATGTTGACTTTATTTGGGGCTACCCAGTTACCGCATTATTTGAAAGCAGTGAAATACGCACTATAGGTGACTCTAAAGACAATGACCCAACGAAAGACACCTCTGGAGGCTATGTATTACAAGCACGCGTACCTGTGCAAACAGATCCTGGCTTTATCTTTTTAAACAGTAGTTTTACTCATGGCCCAGGACCAATTGGCAATGATGTGTTAGATAATTCAACCTATATTGCACGCAGTGGTGGCAGTGACACATATTTCGATAACATAACGCTTATCAATAATAAGTTTGATACCCACATTGCAACCTCAGGTTGGGCTGTGCAAGGTGTTAACAGTCAACCTGCACCAAATCCAGAAATTGCAACGGCTACCAGTGGCTGGCGCGAGTATGGCAGCATGGATTTAGCAGGTAATGCCCTTGATTTAAGTGCCCGTGTTGGCGGTTACATTATGCAAGACAGCGACGTGGTTAACTTACTTGAGCGTAATGCTATTTTTGCAAGCTTTAATGATGGCCAAGGTTGGACACCTGAACCACTAGCAATCCCAATCTTGCCAGATGAGCCAATTGCAATTACACCGGTGAATAATAGTCTGGGTTTTGCTGGTTATAATTTTAACCTAACCGGTGGCGAAGGTGGAACAGTCGTGACCGTTGATAATGGCACAGCGCTTAAATCGGCTTTAGCACAAGCAAAATCATCAGGTGTTCCAGTGACTATTTATGTCGACGGTGTCATTACTGATGCAAACAGTGGCGGCGATAATTCTTCTATCGAAATTAAAGATATGGATAATATCTCAATCATTGGTGTGGCAGATCGTGGTGAGCTAAGTGGTATCGGCATTGCTATTCGTCGTGCTAATAACATCATTATCCAAAACTTAAAAATCCATGAAGTACTTACCGGCGGTAAAGATGGTATTTCGATTGAAGGTGATGAAAATAAACCTACCGCGAATATCTGGATTGATCATAACGAACTCTATTCATCGTTAAATGTTGATCAAGATTATTATGATGGTTTAATCGATTCTAAATCGGGTGCTGAAAACATTACCATTTCATATAACTATATTCACGATAGCTGGAAAACGTCACTCCATGGTCACAGTGATGATGACTCGAGCAGCAATAAGAATCGTCATATTACCTTTCACCATAACCGCTTTGAAAACATCATATCGCGTGTTCCGTTGTTTAGATTTGGTCTAGGCCATATATTCAACAACTATTATAACAATATCACCTCTAGCGCGATTAACTCACGAATGGGCGCAGAGCTACATATTGAGAATAACTACTTTGAGCATACTAAAAATCCTGTGGTCTCTTTTTACTCAAAAGTAATTGGTTATTGGAATACCTCGGGTAACTACCTAGGTGAAGGCGTTACTTGGGGTGATGTGGCTGACGGCGATGTGGCAGCAGAGGTTACTGCTACAGGTATGACACCCACCAGCTCATACCAAGCACCTTACGAGTATAAGTTAACTCCAGTAATGGACGTTAAAGCGCATGTTATTGGCCATGCCGGTATTGGTAAAATAGATCAAAGCGATTTAGACATCCCAGACATTGCAGCGCCAAGTGAGCCACCTGTGCAACAGCCGCTTGGTTTACCATTTACTGAAAATTTTGCCGCAGCAAATGCTGACGAATTTTTTAGTAATAGCTACCGCGACCTATCAGGTTTAGCGGGTACGGGGACCCCGCTGTTTCATCGTGTCACTGGCACAATCGATGTATCCGCTGGGCAACTAACCATGACAGGTGCACGTATTAGCATTGCCAATACCACCCCTGCGGTGAATACCACCTCAGCGGATGCAAGCACAACGGGTCTACTTGATTTAAGTAACAACTATCAAGTGAGCTTTAAAGTCGCGGCTGTAGCAGGTAACACCGCAAAAAGCTTCCAAATATATGTAGATAACAATACCTCAGGTAGCGCTAATTCGATCCATGGCGGCTCTTCAAAGTTTTATTCAGTAAAACTTGAAGAGCTCGTCCCTGGTCAAACGTACACCGTCGATGGGTTGGTAGCCACAGCAACCTCATTCATCACTCTCAGAACGGAAAGTGAAGCAACTATCACATTGGATGAAATAACCATCCAATAGTTGTAATGAGAGCAGCCAAGCGCTGCTTTCACACAATTTGATAGTTACCAATACCCTTGCCCGCACAGCAAGGGTATTTTTTTTATCTATATCATTCCTTTCTCTTTGTGCAATAAAATCTTTAAGTGAATAATTCACAAAGAGATTAATAGGCGCTGCGGGTAAAGAGCGAGGGCATAAAGTAAACGTTTTAAATTGAGTTAGTAATTTTTCAAGTATGGATGCAGGAGGTGGAGCAATGCAGGAGTAATTGCCGAGAACAACTACATGTCAAAATTCCTGCCTTGTTAGCACTGTATTTATCTGTCGCTATAAATGGTCAGTAACTTAATACGATTAGTATCAAACTTGGAGGAACTTGCAGCGCTCAAAATCTTCCAGATATTAAAAACGAGCGCTATGAATTTTATCCTTTAGGCAGCATATCGGCCGTTTGGTTTAACAGCGATATTTGATGCTATTTTATCAAAGGTGCTCCTCAAATTTAATTAGCTTATGAATTAAATCAAAAAAGTATATTGGATTACGGATAGAAGTAAGCGCCCTACTGTCAGTTAGGCGCTTTATATGTCTGTAACAAAAAGGTTATTATGGGGGGTAATCGGTACTATTTAGCGCATCTGTTAGTAGATTCACGCTTCACTAAATAAGGAGTGACTACGTCATCTAATTTAATTTTTTCACTTTGTGTCGATTGGCTTTTATTAATGAGTTTTTGCACCGCTAAACATGCCATATTTTGTACCGGTCTTCGAATAGTCGTTAGCGATGGAATGATCCGTGAAGCCAAAATATTATCATCAAAACCTGCTACTGATAGCTGTTCTGGTACTTTGATATTTAAATTACTGGCAACCCGTAATACCCCAGCCGCCATTTCGTCGTTGTTAGCAACAATGGCCGTTGGTCTTGGTTCAGTGCTTAACAATGTCATAGCGCACTCAATACCACTTTCGTAACTATTTTTGCCTTCAATAATACGATTTCCTGGCAGTTGCACATTACATTGTTGCAGTTCAGCTAAAAATCCAGCTAAGCGTTCGATTGAAGAACGATAAACTTGCGGTCCAGAAATAAAACCAATGTCTTTATGACCAAGTTCAACCAAGTAGCTGGCCATTTCTTTCATTGCTGCGCGTTCGTCTGAGACCACAATATTATCAGCATCATCTAAATCTACCGATGCTAAGCGCACATAAGGACAACCTGCTTCACGAATTGCTGCAGCCAACTCTTTGTTTTCAGATACTGGCGGTAAAATAATCACGCCATCAAGCTTAGAGCGAGAGATAAATGACAGGCAATCGTCAATAAATTCAGCACTTTTAGAGTAACTAGGATGAACAACCAATTCATAGCCAAGTTCAGAGCAGACGCTTAATGCACCTCGTTGCACCTGATCAATATACAATGCATCGGGGTTATCATAAATTAAACCTAATAAGTAAGAACGACTTGATGCCAGCCCCCGAGCTTGTTTGTCAGGAGAAAAACCAACTTCGCTGATAATTTTAAGCACTCGCTCTCGCGTCGCTTCACCCACAGCGGGAGAGCGGTTGATCACACGTGAAACTGTGCGCTTTGAAACACCACACAGCTTAGCTACATCATTAATCGTTACTGACATAAAAGTTCCTATTTAGGATGATTGCAAAGTTTAACACTAACCGTAGATCCATAGAAGTAGTTAGTCAGCTCTTGTTATACATTGACTACTTTGATTTAAAAGAAAAATGGAGCTGTTGAGCTCCATCACAGATTTGTTTGATTAAGTTGGCCTAAACGCTGGCAAATAAATTATCCCAAGTTCAGGTTAGTTACTCGATTAAACCAAATAAACGCGGTAACGTTTCACTGATCGCCGGTACATATGTAACCAACATCAATACCAGAAACATCACAGCATACAGCGGCATCATTGGCTTAATTATTTTATGTAACGATGTTTTCGCCACCGCACAACTGACAAACAGCACACTCCCAACTGGCGGAGACACCAAGCCAATTGATAAGTTTAATACAATCATAATCCCAAATTGAATCGGCGACATACCAAATTGCTCAGCTACCGGTAAAAAGATCGGTGTAAAAATCAATACCGCAGGCGTCATATCAATAAACGCGCCAACCAAAATTAAAATCAGATTGATTAACAACAAGATTAAAATCGGATTATCACTGAGTGTTAAAAAGAACTCACTGACCAGCTGTGGAATATGTGTGTATGACAATAACCACGACATGCCCGAAGACGCGGCAATGATCAGCATTACAATAGCCGTTGTTTCACAAGCTTTTAGTAATATAGCAGGCATTTCAGCTATATTGATTTCTTTGTAGATAAATACCGACAGTATTAAAGCATAAATAACGGCAATAGCGCCGGCTTCAGTTGCGGTAAATACACCGCCAATAATGCCGCCAATAACAATAAAAATAAGCAACAAGCTTGGCAAAGCTGCGAGTATTTTTTTCATCACAATGTTAAATGGCAGTCTTGCTGTTACTGGGTAGTTGTTTTTAATCGAGTAAATAGCGCAAACAATCATCAATGCCAGCCCTACTAAAATACCCGGTAAGTAGCCGGCAATAAATAATGCCGCAATCGACACCCCACCACTGGCGATGGCATAGATAATTAAAATATTACTCGGTGGTATTAACATGCCCGTAGTGGCTGCACTTGCGGTAACCGCCGCAGCAAAACTGGCACTGTAACCATGTTTTTTCATTTCTGGCACCATAAAACTACCAATCGCCGATGTGGCTGCAACGGCAGAGCCTGATATTGCACCAAATAACATGCACGACATTACATTTACGAGTGCCAGGCCGCCGGGTAAAAAGCCTATCATCGCCATAGCACATTCAATCAGCCGTTTAGCAATGCCGCCTTGACCCATTATCAATCCAGACAAGATAAAAAATGGGATTGCCAATAATGCGAAACTATCAATGCCACCGGCCATTTGTTGGGCTATGGTCGTGGTGGCAGGCGTAAAATCAATGTGCATTAATAGCGCTGCTAATGTTGATAGCGCAATACACAAAGAAATAGGTACATTAATAAATAACAATACAAAAAAACAAACGATTAAAACAATTGCTGTTAAGTCCATTACGCTTCCTCCGTGAATTTTTGCTGTGCATAATTGATCAGGTTTTCAATGCAATTAATCACAATCAACACCCCGCTCAGCGGTAAAACGATATACACATAACCCATGTTGATCTCAAGCGCCGCTGAGGTTTGCTTTAATTCAAAGCTCAGCATCATCAATTGGCTGCCGCCATACACTAAAATACTTAATGCTGTGATCAGCACGCAGATTTCGATTACAAATGAACACTTATACCTAAGTGACGGGATCATTTTTTGATAAAACAGATCAAGTCCTAAATGTGCTTTAGTACGATACGCATACGAAGCGCCCAAGACACCAATCCAAATCAGGATAAAACGCGCTAACTCTTCGGTGTATGAGCTCGGTGCACGTAAAATAAATCGTGAAAATACTTGCCAACAAACAACGGTTACAATTGCTATCATGGCCAAAATCAGTAATCGCTCTATGATGCGATTTAAGTGTGTGTTGAGTTGTCGCATTGTTTGCTCCTACATGCTTTTTATTTTTTTAATGTGAGCTGCAACCGCTGTATCAGCGAACGAAGCATGAAAATCAGCCACTTTATCTTGAAACGCTTGTTTGTCAGGGTAGGTCACTTGTACGCCTTCTGCGATAACTGCTTTAAGCGCCTCATCAGATGCGTTTTGCCACAATGAACGTTGGTACTCAACAGAGTCGGCCATCGCTTGGGTTAACCACTGTTGTTGTTCGTTGTTAAGTGAGTTCCAAACTTCTAAGCTTGCTAAAATTACATCTGGAACAAAGGTATGTTCGTCCAGCGAATAATATTTAGCGATTTCGTAATGACGAGATAAGTAATAGCTTGGCGGATTGTTCTCTGCGCCATCAACTACACCTTGTTGCAGTGCGGCATATAATTCGCCCCATGCAATCGGTGCTGCAGCGCCGCCTAAAGCCTGCACTGTTGCTACTGCTGTAGGGCTATTTAACACGCGAATTTTTTTACCTATTAAATCATCTGGGGTATTAATCGCGCCATTGGTGGTGTAAAAGCTGCGGCTGCCTGCATCGTAATAGCCCAAACCTTTAAGCCTTGCAGTGCTCACTTTATTAAGTAGATCGGTGCCTAAGTCACTTTTAAGTACACGCCAAAAATGTTCACTATCGCGAAACAAATACGGAATGCCAAACACTTTCATCTCAGGTACAAAGCCTTCCAGCGGGCTTGCCGATACTTTAGTGATTGATAAACTTCCAATTTGTAACAACTCAATGAGTTCACGTTCAGACCCCAACTGACCACCTGGATAGATAACAATTTCCATTGTGCCATTTGAATAAAATGCCAAACGTTCAGCCATATATTCCATTGCTTGATGCACCACATGGCGGGTGTCTAATGTATGTGCCAAAGTTAATCGCACTGTTTTTTTGTCATCAGTGCAACTAGTTAGCAAAAATAACGACAAAACTAGCATTATCTTTATGAGAAGATTTCTATTCATTATTATTTCTTCTTATCGCTATATGATCATTAAAGAGCTGATTATCTCAGCTCGCTTGGTTGATATTTATCCATATCATCATAATCGAGGTTTTCACCAGCCATGCCCCAAATAAAACTGTAGTTTTGTGTGCCAGCACCTGAGTGAATTGACCATGGTGGCGATACCACTGCTTGCTCGTTATGTACCCAAATATGGCGAGTTTCAGTCGGCTCGCCCATAAAGTGACACACCGCTTGCTGCTCTGGCACTTCAAAATAAAAATACACTTCGTTGCGACGATCATGCTGATGAGCTGGCATGGTATTCCAGACGCTGCCTGGTTTTAATTCCGTTAGCCCCATTTGTAGTTGGCATGTTTGTACTACGGTATTGATCAGCATCTGATTAATATCGCGCTCATTGGAGGTTTCAAGCGCACCTAAATGCAATACATTGGCATCATTACGTGTCACTAACTTATTTGGATATTTGTGGTGAGCTGGTGCAGAATTAAGATAAAATTTTGCCGGATTGCCACTGTCATGACTAGTAAACAGCACCTCATTGGTATCTTTACCTAAATACAAGGCATCTTTATAGCCAAGCTGAAAATCTTCTCCATCAGCAGTCACCGTGCCGCTGCCGCCAACATTGATCACACCAAGCTCTCTACCCGTTAAAAAGTTTGCTGCTTTTAAGTTGTCTACCGTTTCTAACCTAAGCGGTGCGCTGGTTGGCACCGCACTGCCCACCATAAAACGCTCGTAGTGAGTGTATAACCAATAAATGGTGTTCTCTTGCATGAGTTTGTCGACCAAAAACTCATCTCTTAACTGTTGGGTGTCATAGCCTTTAACTTCATTTGGACCAACGGCATAACGTGACTCTATTTGTGTGCTCATAACATGCTACCTAAAATTAAAAATTATCGTGCTAACCAGCCACCATCAACCGCGAGAATATGGCCATTGACATAGTCACTGGCTGTTGATGATAAAAATATGGCTGAACCAATTAAGTCTTCTGCTTCACCCCAACGCCCCGCAGGGATACGCTTTTCAATTTCACTATTACGAGCGGCATCATCTTGTAATGCTTGGGTGTTATCGGTTCTAAAATAACCTGGCGCAATAGCATTAACCTGAATATTGTGTTGCGCCCATTCGTTTGCCAGCGCTTTAGTAAGACCCGCTACCGCATGTTTGCTCGCGGTATATGCTGGGACTGTCATACCGCCGCTGTATGACAGCATTGAGGCAATATTAATTATTTTGCCAAACCCTTGTTTGATCATGTTTGGCGCAACCGCTTGGGCCAATAAAAAACTGGCATCAAGGTTTACTTTCATCACGTTCTGCCATTGCTCATACGGGTAATCCACCGCAGGGCTGCGAAATATTGTGCCGCCAACATTAACCAAAATATCAATACCGCCATGATTAGCTAAGGCTGTAGCTGCTAAGGCATTCACTGAATCCGTATTACTCAAATCAGCTGCATAATCATACGCCTCACCACCGCGCTCTTTGATCATCTGACACGTTGCTTGGCAGCCGTGCTCTTTACTACTACTGCAAATAACCTTGGCGCCAGCAGCTGCTAAACCCAGTGCAATTTGTTGACCCAGTCCGCGGCTTGCACCGGTGACGAGTGCCGTTTTTGAAGTTAGATCAAACAAAGTGGCTGTCATTTTAAATTCCTGTATAAAGTGTTTATTACGTAATTACTAATTCAATGTAAATTGAATTGACTAAACTTGTTAATACCCATTCTTCGCTACCGGTGGCAATTTGTCAAATATTATTTGCCACCGGTGGCAAATATAGCTAAGATGTAAATATCAATCAGCCCATATAACGTTTATAGGTTCATATTATGCAAGCACTGAATAGAAAAAACTTTAATAAAAACAAATACCCAACAAAAATAATGCAATACGGTGAGGGGAATTTCTTGCGTGCATTTATCGATTGGCAAATTGATAAACTCAATGAAACAAGTGATCTAAACGCCGGCGTTGCGGTGATCCGCCCTATTGATTATGACGCAATTCCTTTACTTAATGTTCAAGATGGTTTGTATACCACTATTATTCGTGGCTTAAACGAGCAAGGTGAAACCGTCGCCGATCACCGTATTATTAGTTCAATCAATGAAGAAATTCCTGTCTATAAAGATTTTCCGCGTTATATGGCATTAGCTGAGAATCCGGATCTGAAAATTATTTTTTCAAATACCACTGAAGCTGGTATTGAATATATTGATACTGATAGACTCGATGACGCTCCCGCTAAAGCATTCCCAGCTAAATTAACGCAGTGGTTGTTCCATCGCTTTAATCACTTTAACGGCTCAGCTGACAGCGGTATGGTGATCATCCCTTGTGAGTTAATTGACTACAACGGCGAGAAACTCAAAGAAATCGTGTTTCAATACTGCCAACTTTGGCAACTACCTGAGGCGTTTTCAAGCTGGTTGAATGAAGCTAACCACTTTTGCTCAAGCTTAGTTGACCGTATTGTCACTGGCTTCCCCCGTGATGAGCATCAACAACTACAAGAATCGTTAGGTTATTTAGATAACTTTATGGTGACCGCTGAGTACTTTCACTTGTTTGTTATTCAAGGACCGCAGCATCTAGCTGAATTATTATGCTTGCAAGACAGTGATCTAAATATAAAAATTGTTGATGATATTTCACCTTACAAACAACAAAAAGTCGGTATTTTAAATGGTGCTCATACGGCTTTAGTGCCACTAGCTTACATGGCGAACATTGATTCTGTGGGCGATGCGCTGGCCGACCCTTTGTTTGAAAAATACTTAACCCAGTTAATCTTTGCTGAAATTATTCCCACTCTTGATTTACCTGAAGATGAATTAAAGCGCTTTGCCAATGATGTACTGAACCGCTTCAGAAATCCGTATATTTGCCATTTATTACTGGCTATTTCACTCAACAGTATGACTAAATTTAAGACCCGTATTTTGCCGCAGTTGCACACCTATGTGAAAACAAATAACGCCGTACCGAATATGATGGCATTGGCTATTGCAGGGCAAATTTTGATGTATAAAGGCCTACGTAATGAGCAGCAAATTGAATTGAGCGATGCCCCACAATGGTTAGAACTATTTAATACCCTGTGGCATGACTTTGATAACAACACCCTATCCTTAAACACGCTTGTTGAACAAGTACTAGGGGCACAATGGCATTGGGAAAGTGATTTAAATGGACTTCCCGAATTAACTGCCACCGTTACAGCTCACCTACGTAATATGCTCACTGAAGGTGTAGCAACTACGCTTACTAACCAGTTAGGCCAATAATATGAAACCATTAATTAAACTACACCCAACTGATGATGTTGCCATTGCAATGCGTAATATCACCGCTGGTGAAATATTGCCCGTTGATGGCGAAGAGATCTTAGTCAATGAGAACATTGATAAAGGCCATAAAGTGGCGCTGCGCGATATTAATAAACAAGAGAATGTTATTAAATACGGTGCCCCCATTGGCTTTGCCCTAGAGAATATTCAAAAAGGCGGTTGGGTGCATACCCATTGCGTTAAAACCACCCTCAATGATGAACTGGATTATCAGTATATTCCTGAGTTTATTGAGCAAAGTGAAGCGACCCCTTCGCCTGAAGTAAATATTTATCGTAGACAAAACGGTGAAATTGGCATTCGTAATGAAATCTGGCTGATCCCTACGGTAGGCTGTGTTAATGGCATGATCAACCAAATGATCAAAGAGTTTAAACTGCGTCATCCACAATTAGAAATTGATGGCATTTATGCGTTTCCTCACCAGTTTGGCTGCTCTCAGCTGGGCGATGATTTAGACACAACACGGATACTGCTACAAAACATGGCACTGCATCCAAATGCTGGTGGCGCTTTAGTCGTTGGCTTAGGCTGTGAAAATAATCAATTACCGGCATTTCGTGATGGCTTAGGGGATTACGATGAAGGCCGAATTAAGTTTTTGATCACCCAACAAGCGGATGACGAAATTGAAGAAGGCGTTGCGCTACTTGAACAAATTTATGCCCAAGTAAAACAAGATAAACGTCAACCAGGTACTTTATCTGAAGTAAAGTTTGGCCTTGAATGTGGTGGCAGCGATGGTTTGTCTGGTATCACGGCGAATCCGATGCTGGGTTATTTTTCAGATTATTTAATTGCTCAAGGTGGCACAACGGTATTAACCGAAGTACCTGAAATGTTTGGCGCTGAAACTTTATTAATGTCGCGCTGTAAAGACGAGGAAACCTTTAACAAGCTCGTTAACATGGTTAATAACTTTAAAGGTTATTACAAAGCTCATAATCAACCTATTTATGAAAATCCGTCGCCAGGTAATAAAAAAGGCGGGATCACTACCTTAGAAGATAAATCATTAGGGTGTACGCAAAAAGCCGGCACCAGTAAAGTACAAGCGGTTTTACACTATGGTGAACGCCTGCAAATACCTGGATTAAATCTATTAGATGCACCAGGTAACGACCCTATTGCCACCAGCGCACTTGGTGCTGCAGGTTGTCATATGGTGTTATTTACCACTGGCCGCGGTACGCCTTATGGTGGATTTGTGCCAACGTTAAAAATTGCTACTAATTCAGAACTTGCCAATAAGAAAAAACGCTGGATAGATTTTGACGCTGGCGTTTTAATTAACGATGTCTCAATGGAGCAAGTCCACGGGGAGTTTGTTGAACTGCTAGTCAACATCGTAAACGGCCAACCAACTTGCAATGAAATAAACGACATTCGTGAAGTTGCTATTTGGAAAAAAGGAGTGACGTTATAAATGACACCTAAGTCCATCGCAATTATTGGCGAATGTATGGTTGAGCTTAGCGGCCAACCATTTACTGCTATGCAACAAAATTATGGCGGCGACAGCATGAATACCGCCATTTACTTAAAAAAACTCACAGGCAATGAAGTAAACGTCAATTACGTCAGTGCCATGGGCACTGATCCACTAAGTCGTGCACTGATTGAAAAATGGCAAGCTCACCATATTAATACTGACAATGTGCTGCTCAGTCATAACAAACAACCGGGTTTGTATATGATTCAAAACGATGTGTCAGGGGAGCGTACTTTTCAGTATTGGCGTAGCGACTCAGCCGCTAAATATTTATTGCAACATACTGATTTTAAAAAAGTACTAACCAGCCTTGCCGAAGTTGATGCTATTTATTTATCGGGGATCTCGCTGGCAATTTTAGCAGAGCAAGATTGCCATACTTTACTCAGCCATTTAGCGTTACTAAAACAGCAAGGGATAAAAATTATTTATGATAGCAACTATCGCCCTGCATTATGGTCAAGCAAGATGCACTGCCACCTTGCCAATAATAAAGCATACGCACTAGCCGATTTAGCATTAGTGACTTTTGACGATGAAGCACAATTATGGGGAGATAGTAATGTTGCGCAATGTACCGAGCGTTTGCACCAACAAGGCGCTCACGAGGTCGTTGTAAAACTCGGCGCAGATGGCTGCCAATACAGTAAAAAACACCTTGATAATTCAATTTCAGTCGAGCTGTTTAATACTGTCGCTGTAGAAAAAGTGATCGACACTACCGCCGCAGGTGACTCATTTAACGCCGGCTTTTTAGCCCAGTGGTTAACAGAGCAACCTATAAAACAATGTGCACAAGCGGGTAATTTACTGGCCGCCCAAGTGATCCAAAAGCGTGGAGCAATTGTCGAGATAGACATTGCGACAATCAAACACACAATAAAGGCTTAGCTATTTTTTCTTGCTCTACATCAAAAACTACTAATACAGTGAGCGCTTTATTTAGCCCGCTAGAATGGTTAAATATTTAAATCGATTGGCTAACACTCTTTAACGTCTCGACACCGAACCTGAGTGCATACCTAAGTTTACTTATTCTAAAGTAAGTGCTGTGAGACGCTTATTTTGTTTAAGTAAACTTCCTCTCATGGGTATGCACTCTAATTCCCTTACTTGCTGCTAATAATGTGATTAAACCGTTAGCTTGCCATCTGCATCAACACCTTGCTTCCAATACGCTGAGCAGACAATCTTCTCACGCGGTATTGCATATTTATCAATCGCTAAATCTTTAATGGTGCGCACAATAGCAGCTTCTAGCGCCATGAAAATCAATGGTTTTTGCGTATATTGAGTCAATAGCACTGAAGCCTGATCAACCACATCTATTTGCGGCTGCATTGTAATTAACCAATTTATAGTGTGCTTGCTGTGTGCTTTGATTGTATCGAGCTCGATAACATCCTGCGAGTCAGTAACATGAATGATCACATCAACATCAGCTGTTGCAGGTAGTTGCTGTAAATACCCGTTAATAGCATTAACTGAGGTTAAATCAGCAATCATCAAATACTGCGACTGACTAAAATCATCAAGCTTTTTAGGGCCAGGGCCTGCAATTGCGAGTTTATCACCAGGCTTTGCTTGTTTAGCCCAATCAGTTGCGATACCACGATGCTGATTGACGACAAAATCAAGCGTAATTGTATGGTTAATAGTATCTATAGCTCTGATTGTATATGAGCGCTTAGGTGCAGGGTTAGCTGCTTTGAGGTCAGTTTCAACCTCATCTTGTCCAGCATGTGGTAATAGTACTTTTACGTACGCACCTTGTTGATCCGCAGGAAAATCATGAAACTCATCTGAGCCAACAACCAGACGCTTTAAATGCGGAGCTATCGCTGTTGTGCTTATTACGGTTGCACGACGTACTTTTCTACTCATTTTGATCTCCTCAGAAGATTTATTTACGTGTTTAATTGCACAACGCCCCATTGGTTGATAAAATCAACTATAGCAATTTAATTGACATTGTCAACCATTATGGATTTATTATGAACTCTTCATTGGCCAATACATTATTTGCTTTAATGCAAAATTATCGCGTTACCATACGCGAAGCCATTAATGCAGGTGAGCTTGGGTTAAACGCAATGCATGTGCGTTGTCTACATATTATTGCAGCGACAACTCACTGCACTGCTAACGATATTGTGAATCAAACCCAGCGCGATAAAGCGCAAATTGCACGCTTAGTTAAAGAATTAATTACATTAAATCTGATTGACAAAGATGCCAGTGAGCACGATAAGCGTTGCTTTATCTTATCGTTTACCTCTGAAGGTCATGCTCTTTATGACAAACTATTAAACGCCGAACAGCATGTTAATGAGCAAATGTGCAAAAACTTAAACTCTCAACAAATCAATGACTTTTTAGATACTGCTCAAAAAATGATTAAAAATATGCAGTGATCGCAACTTCATTACTTGGCATAAGTTAACTAAAACACATATACTGTACACTTATACAGTGCATGTGTTTGGTTAATTATTTATGTTTGTTATTCCTATTTATATCGAAGCGGGCGTATGCGGGTTTGAATCACCTGCTGCTCAGTATAAAGAACTTGGTTTATCACTGGATCAGCTATTGATCAAACACCCCGATGCGACGTTTATTGGTGTGGCATCCGGCTGCTCAATGCAAGAGGTCGGTATTTTTGACGGCGATTTATTATTGGTTGATCGCGCCGAAGAAGCTAAAAATGGTGATGTCATTGTAGCTAACTTAAATGGTTTATTTGTTTGTAAATTATTAGATAAAACTAATGCACGGCTACTCTCTGCATCGGACTTATATCCCCCAGTGCAACTGACTGATAGTGATGAATTTCAATTAGAAGGTGTGGTTACTCGTTCGATTCGATTACATCGCTCTAGTGCTGAGCTGCGCCAATGTATTGCTTAGTGGATGCAGTGGCGTTTTACGCCAGCGCTGAAAAAGTATTTGATCCAGCGATCCGTTCAAAACCTGTTGTAGTATTAACCAATAACGATGGCTGCATTTGTGCGATATGTCCTATCGCACGGCGCTTAAATATCCCTAAGTTTCAGCCCTACTTTAAAGTTAAACATTTACTGGCCAAACATAAGGTGGTTATTCGCTCATCTAATTATGAGTTGTACGCGGATCTAAGCGATAAAATGATGAATGTGATCAGCCGTTTTTGCGACACCCAACACGTATATTCGATTGATGAAGCATTTTTGCAGTTTAACGGCTTTACCCCACTCATTAATGACTGGCATCAGTATGGCCAGTTAATTCGTCGCACAGTTTGGCGCGAAACAAAACTCCCTGTTGGAGTTGGCTTTGGCCCTACACCAACATTGGCAAAAGCCGCAAATCATGCTGCTAAAAAGCTCAACGGTTTTAATGGAATTGCAGTGATTGATAGCGAACAAGCACGACAACATATTTTAGCCGCGATGGATGTAGCTGATGTATGGGGCGTTGGCAGACGTTTAGCTAAAAAACTCAAACTACTTAACATTAACAGCGCGCTTGATTTAGCCAAACAAACACCACAACGTATGAAACGTTTATTTAGCGTCGTGCTTGAGCGTACAGTTAATGAGCTAAATGGCATTGTGTGTTTAAATTGGGATGATGTACGCCAAGATAAGCGTGAAATTTTTTCGACCCGTAGTTTTGGTGAACGTTTAACTGATCCGGTTGCATTAAAAACAGCGTTGATCAATCACAGTATTATTGTCGCTCGCAAACTACGTCAGCAACGCTCCTTAACTAAACGCCTGTTACTATTTGTGGCAAGCTCGCCCCATGAGTCACATTACTATAAAAAATCATTAGTGTATGAGTTACCCGTATCTAGCGCAGATAGCCGTGTATTTGCTAAAGCAATTAGCGAAATATTTACGCAGCTATATCAACACAACGTCCGTTTTTATAAATGTGGTGTGGGTGCACTCGAGCTTAGTTCACAACAGTTTCAACAACCCGACCTATTTGCTCCTAGCCAAGACAACATAAAACTAATGGAGTGTTTAGATTCAATTAATAAGCGATACGGCTGCGATACGCTAACTCTGGCAAGTCAACAACAAAGCCAAGCATGGCATATGAAGCGTGCATTTTTATCGCCTCAGTACACAACGCGTTGGCAGCATTTACCGAAAATAAGTTGTGATTTATAAAAAACTCACATTATCGTTAAATTTAAAGTTGTAGTTCAAACTGACAACGAACATTACTGCTCTCTACACTGTACGCAAGCGTTGTAGGCGAAATAAAACGCAGCGTTTGGCTCGTGTCTAAATTATCTGTCTCGTTTTCACAGCGAGTATGGCGTAGTGACATGGTAATGCTTTGCGTGGTGTATTTATACTTAGTAGTGACCAAACAAAAGTTAGCGACTTTATTCGTTTGTGTGCCATGGTGTAAGTTATTAAAAATAATTTCATCACCGAGCTTAAAGCCAAGATCAGGCTCATTTGCATCAAGCCATGCTAACTGTCCACCAGCACACATTTTAGCCTCACCTGATACCAATTGATAACTACCAACCTTAGTATTGAATAAATTAATAAACTGACTTTTATTACTTGGCAGCTCAGTTTTAGCACTGACAACTGTAGTTAAACAAACCGACACTAAACACAGTAATACTTTACGATAGCGCATTAAATACCTGACATTTATTGATTTATATACTCAGCATAGCATAGCTACGGTGATTAAAATAAAAACCAGCCAGTATACTGAGTCATGGTTGGTTTTTAATATTATGTTACTGCCAATATTTAGCAAATAGTTGCGGATATGCCAACTTTAAAAATTTAGGCTTATCTTTAAAGCGCTTACCTTTGGGTTGATCAAGGCCTGAAGGAGCAAAGGGTAATTCGTCTTCATTACGCTGTTCATATAATAAACCAGCGATCAAGTCATACTCATCTAAGTAAGGATAAGGCTGCTCGTTTAAATGATAAACAGGTGTGCAATCAGCCAAAGAATCAGCATTTTCAAGCGCAGTATTAAAAGCTGCTTCACCACGAGAAATTAACCAACAACGAAATTCTGAGAAACCGTATTCATCATTGCAACCGGCCATTACAAACGCAGCACCGAATAGCTCCCAAGTATAACTTTGGCGCATACAAATGCTAAATTGCTTATCAAATTCAATGAGCTGTGCATCGCTTAAATCTGTAAGTAAACCTTTTAAACGTTCACTGACTGATTCTGGCTCTGCGGTTCTATCTGCAACGGTAACTAATTGCCAGAATTCGCTTAAAGTAAGTGCACTCATGACAAAATCTCTTTCACTCGCCCTACTTGACCATCCTCTAAGCGCACTTTAATACCATGCGGATGATTGGGTGATTTAGTCAAAAGGCGCTCAACAACACCTTGCGTTAATGTGCCGCTACGCTGATCTTGTTTTAAAACGATATTAACTTCGGTGCCAGGGGTGATTTGTGAACGAGTAGGAACTGCCATAATGGATCTCTTTTACTATTTTTGTTGGATTATAGCTGTATGTCATCTTGATACCAAACTAAAGCACCGTAATCATCATTTTTTCAGGTTTAGTTGCACTGATAATAACCGCAAAATCATGCTGGTAAATTTATAGGTATCACTTAAGCCTAAGTTCATCTAAGCAGTTCAAGCGCCTGTTCAAATTTAACTGGTTTACTAAATAAATAACCTTGATAGCTATCAACTTCTAAACCTTTTAATAAAGCTAACTGATCGTTACGCTCCACACCTTCCGCTATCACTTTACAACCAATCATATGCGACATTTTAGTCACTGCTGAAACAATACTTTTATCTTTTGAGTGCTCACAAATATTATCAACATAAGATTTATCTATCTTTATATAATCAACAGAAAGTTCTTTTAAAACAGAAATCGAGGAAAACCCAGTGCCAAAGTCATCAATAGAAATACGTACGCCAATGCTTTTTAATTGTGTGATAACTTTAGATAAATAGACTAAATTTTTAATCATTATAGTTTCTGTAATTTCTAAATGTATGTTATTTGTGTTAACACAATACCGATTTAATAAATTCTTTAAAAATATAATAAAATCATGACTTTCAAGTTGCAGTACAGATACGTTGATTGATAGTGCAATCGTATTGTCGAGTTTGTTTAACTTACTCAAACTTGCAATCGCTTGCTCTAAAACAAACTCCCCTAAAAAGTTAATTTGGCCATAGCGTTCTGCTATGTCGATAAATTCTGAAGGGGGAATAAATTCATCATTTAAATGCCAACGTAACAGCACTTCGAAAGTAATTATTTTATTATCGATTATATCAACAATAGGCTGATAACAAAGATGAAAGCCTCCTTGTTCAACACTCTCTTTAATTGATCTACGTAACATCTCTTCTCTATTAAGAGCTTGCATCATACGTTCATCAAATATTGAAATTTCATTGCGATTTTTTTTACCTTCGTACATTGCAACATCAGCATATTTGATAGCTTGAGTAAGGTCAAAGTTTGTGCGAGTGTAAAACAAGCCCACTTTAAAGGAGGGTCTAATATTCAGGTTATCTTTAACGACAGGCTGGGTTAAATTATCAACAAGCTTTGTCGTGTTACTTATCAGCTCAGCTTTACTCGCGTGACACGAATAAAGAATAAATTCGTCCCCTCCCCACCTACAAGCAATCATTTCCCGTTTTTTTTCTATCGATAATAAACGTTTTCCAGTTTCAGCAAGAACAAAATCTCCAAACTCATGACCATATTTATCATTAAGTATTTTAAAGTCATCCATATCTAAAAATAGAACAGCTTTAATGTTATTGATATTTTGAGCTAAATCGAGATCGACATTAGAGAAAAAGCTCCCCCGGTTAAATAATTGAGTTAAATTATCACGTTGCTCTAAATTAATTATTTTCTCAGTACGAACTTGCACTTCTTTTTCTAGATTATGGATAAATAAATCGAGCTTAATTTCATTATTAATTGAGGTTTTTACATCTTTAGCTGCGCGTATTGCACTGACAAAACACAAAATAAACCACAATACAATTCCCAATATGCCTAAAACATTTTCATTATCGTCTGGTTGAAATAAAAGCAATATACTAAATGGGATAAGCAAAAAAGTAATATAGCTGAAGGCTGAGCGAATATCGGAGGACAGAACATTGACAGCTCCCCCTGCTAATGAGCTAAAAACAACCAGCGTGACAAATTTCTCTGACATCTGCATATCTTCAAAAAATAATATTGGGAACACAGCCCAAGTCAAACCAGTTAAAAATACACCAATAAAGTAACAATGGTACTTTATATTATTGTCATTACTTAAAAAAACATGATTTAAAATGCGCAGTGAAAATACGAAAATAAGAACACTAAACCAATACAACTTTCCTACAGAGTCACTTTGATTAATGCCACTAAAAATAACAAAAACAGCAACTATAAGATTTATAATAATAGCTGAATTGAAATAGGAACTAACGAAACTAAGTCGTTTAGCTATAAAATTTTTTGAATAAGTAGCCATTACACTAAATCACATACCCTGTCTAAACTGAGCATTCTACTTAAAATAACCAATCAATACAGTATTAATAAATCAATCGAGAGCGAAAAATACGCGCCGAGTTATTGCCTTTTTTGCAAATATTGACATGTCATTTCACATCATCGCTTAGCTCCTAAGTGAACTCTGTTAATGATCAAATAGTTACACAAATGAAAAGCCTGAATTTCAAGTGCGTCATCACTACTATCGGTTATTTCTTAACGCAAAGCAGTGTTTAAAAAACTTATTTTACCTTAAAAACGAAACTATGCTGAAAAATTAATTGCTTGTGGCTTGATGTTTATAAGCACAAGCTGCTGCTTAATTTGCGCTTCAATTAAAGGCAATTGTTGCTCATTGTTTGCCTCTAATAGTGCTAATTCATCAATAAAAAAACAACTTATATGCAAGCTATTACTTGGTTTTTTTAAATTGACTGTATGCGTTAAGTAACTAAAACCAGCGTGCTTGTCTTTTATATTTTCACAAGCGATGGTTAGAGTATTACGAAGTGCTTTATCTAACAATTTTTCTGTTTTAGTCATTTTTACTGGTGTGCTCTTGGCTTGAGTCGTTTTCTGGAACTATGTCTTGCTGCTTTTTAAATTTTTTGTAACCGTCTTCTTGGCGCTTTATACATTCATGATATTCTTTATCTGCCATGTAGCTGCATTCACCTAAACGGGCAGCTTGAATTTCGTGATAGCGTGCATCTGAACTACAGCCGGTTAAAAACAGTACCGCTGAGGCACTTA
This sequence comes from Pseudoalteromonas sp. SG44-1, assembly GCF_014164315.1. Classification (NCBI taxonomy): domain Bacteria; kingdom Pseudomonadati; phylum Pseudomonadota; class Gammaproteobacteria; order Alteromonadales; family Pseudoalteromonadaceae; genus Pseudoalteromonas; species Pseudoalteromonas sp. SG44-1. The sequence goes on along the minus strand of NZ_JACJEW010000019.1, from coordinate 34,935 downwards.
CAACCCATTTTAGCCTATTGAAAAGCATTAAAAATTCCTTACATTTTAAGCTGGAAAAGTAATTCATCCATGACGATTTTGCTGTATATTGCAAACGTTTTATATCTATAACCGTTAAGGGCTAATTATGATGTTGTCGCAGTTACAAAAGCTGTTCCAGCGTATCGATAAAAGTAAAATATTTCAATCATTTGTTATCGCCGTTATTGTTGTATCAGCGCTCACCGTTGGTGCACACACCTATTCGTTACACCCCACTGTTGAATTTGCTTTACATTGGATGGACGTGGGCATCACGGTGTTTTTCTTAATAGAACTAATTATCCGCTATGTTGCAAGTAAAGGCTTAAAAGACTTTTTTAGCAAAGGCTGGAATATCTTTGACTTTATAATCGTCATTGGCAGTTTATATCCTGCTGCAGGTTCGACCATTTTTATAGCCCGTTTACTACGAATATTCCGCGTACTACGTTTAGTCTCTATGGTGCCAGAACTACGTTTGTTGGTTAATTCACTATTAAAAGCCATACCGCAAATGGGCTATATTGCGCTGTTAATGTTTGTTATTTTCTATATTTATGCCGCAACTGGCAGCATGTTATTTTCTGAGATAAATCCATTTCTGTGGGGAGATGTATCAATCTCAATGTTGACTCTGTTCAGAATAGCAACCTTTGAAGATTGGACCGACGTCATGTACGAAACTATGGCTGTCTATAAACTAAGTTGGATTTACTACCTTACTTTTATATTCTTAACTGCTTTCGTATTTTTAAACATGATGGTAGGCGCTATTCTAGAAGTTATGTCACAGGAGCATCGCAATGCCCGTGAAGAGCAAGCCGATGTAGATTCCTTGCCGGCAACCCAAGGACAAATCAATGAGCTGAAGGCACAAATAGCAGAACTAAAAACACTATTAAAGCCCAAAAACTAAGTATTGATAAACTAGCACCTAAGAATATAAAAGCTTAGGTGCTAGTGCAATTATAACTAAGTTCATCTGTAGTCAGCCGATAAACCAAGCATTTATTCCTAGTGTAAAATCTAAAACTAATAAATTATTGCTTTTAGCTATTTATCAATGGTCTAATAAAAATATGATAAATTTACACCAATTATAATGCATTACTTAAGTCGCTACTTTTTACTATCAGATCACGTTAATTCAAACGTTCTAGTACCTAACTGGCGTATCAGTGCACTACGCATTATTTTAACCGCTGGTGTAATTTTATGTTTCTCAGTATTTTGCCATACTTTAAACGCCGCAATTGAGTTCAACTTAATATATATTATTGTGCTTGCTGCAAGCTTTTCTGTGACAATGGCCACCTTACTAATTGCTAGCCGTAAATACTTTACTTTATGTGCACATGCCCTGCTACTAAGTATTGTTGCCGCAACAATCTCAATGAATGTATTTTTAACAGACATCAACCTTGCAAAGGTAGGCTCTATGTATATGTATGCATGCCCTATTATTGCATTGATGCTGTTAGGTGTGAGGACCGCGCTAGGTTATGCAATTTTAAATATCGTGCCTTTTTACTTTATAATAAACAACGTTGATATTTCATCTCTTACCTCCATAAATACGCAACTACCAAATTCAGACTGGTATATATCAGGGCTATTATTTTTATTCTTTAATATCTGTATTCCGCTCGCAGTTGCGCGAACCATTGTTGCTGCAAAACGCTTAAATCAAACCATGGCAGAATCAAATAGTCATCTAGCAGCAAAAAATGAGCTTTATAGAACATTTTTTACTGAATCAAGTATTGCAAAAATAATTATCGATAGTGAAAACACCGTTATAGATTTTAACAGTCAAGCGAAAATGTTATTTGATTTCAAAGCAACAGTTAAACTCGATAAATTATTACCTAATCTTGTGATTGCAGCTAACCCACAAAAGAACCAAGTATTTAAATATAAAAACACCTATAAAACTGTACATTACCAGCAAGTTACTGACTCTGATTATTGTGTGCTGCGCTTTGATGACTGCACTGAACAACATCAAATAAAACAAAACTTATTAGCAATGGAGCAAGAAAACAAACGTTTACGTTACAGCGATGGTCAAACACACCTTCCCAATAGAGAATGGTTTGAGCTTCAGTGTGAAAGATTTGTAGCAAAGTACCAAGGTGATTTCTATATTGTGATCACCCAGAGTGCAAATAATGAATATTTAAATCTCAAATACAGTAAAGCTGATGCAAAAGCACATTTAGTATCAGCTTATAAGCGCTTAAAAGACTCTAATGAAGACCTCGTTCTGTGCGCTCATGTAGGTAATAATAAATTAGCATTTATAATAACTACAAGCTCAGCTAACAAAATAGAGTATAAGCTTTTAAACGAAGTTAAACATGCGCTTGATGAACCTTATATAATGCGGGGCAGAAAATACCAACAGTCGTTTTTATTTGGTTTTTCTAACTTTCCAAGACAAGGAAAAAGCAGTGCTACTGTATTGAACAACGCAATAGAGGCATTAAAACTTGCTGATAATCATCGCCCTATTAATGGTTATGATGAGAAACGCTCACAAGCATTTTTAGAAAAACATGAAATATCAATGTTATTAGACGAAGCACTTCATAACGCCGAGTTAGAGTTACACTATCAACCTAAAGTAACACATGACGGCAAGTGCATTGGACTTGAAGCATTAGCACGCTGGAACAGTAAAACTCTTGGTGTTGTATCACCTGCGGTGTTTATTCCTATCGCAGAGGAATACCGGATGATCAGCCGACTCACAGATCTCATAATTCAAAAAGTCTGTACTCAAATTGCAACTTGGAGCAAAGATGAAATTCCACTAGTGCCTGTTGCAATAAATATATCATTGCTTGATTTTGGCCAAAGCGATTTCATGTCAAAATTAGTAAAATACTTAGCGGACTTTAATGTCAAACCAAGTCAAATTGAATTAGAACTGACCGAAACGTCATTAGAAGCAAACCAAGAATATTCCTTGGCGCTAATGCAAAACCTACAATCATGGGGATTCACAATTTCTGTTGATGACTTTGGTGTGGGCTATTCAAATATTGCGCGCTTAGCCGAATATCCTATAAATAAGCTAAAACTTGATCGCTCGCTAATAAGCCAAGTTACAAGCTCAACAAGGCAAAAGAGCTTAGTAAAAGCAATTCACGTCATGTGTGATGAGCTAGGTATAAAATGCGTATCTGAGGGAGTTGAAACACAACAGCAAGTTGAAATTATGGCAAATATGGGGTGTAAAGAATTTCAAGGCTTTTATTTTTCAAAACCATTATCGGCCTACCACTATACCGAGCATATAAAACAACAAGGTTTGAATTTTAATCCGCAAAAAATACCAACAAGTTAATACCGGAAAAAAATAGAATCGGCTATTAAGCTGACTGGAGTATTCGCATTGAAGACTAATGAGCGGTATTGTCAGCTTGTATTTTATTCTTAGCCACTGTTATTACTACACTTTAAATTTTCCAACTAGATCAGTAAGAACGTGTGATAAGGTTTTTAATTTATCGCCATTATTACTGGTATTGGCAGCAATTTCACTAACATCATCAGCCGCATTTTTGATTTCTATAACATTGCGATTTATATCTTCAGCGACATGCTGCTGCTCTTCTGCAGCGGTTGCTATCTGCGTATTTAAGTCACTAATATTAACAATAGACGCTGTAATTTCCGTAAATTGCAGCTGTGCAGCATGGGATAGTTCAACCGTTTTATTAGTGCTGTCTAAACTGCGTTTCATTTCAGTAGTGACTTGGCCAGACATGCTACGTAATTTGTCTAATTGCGTAGCAATCTCTTCAGTGGATTCAGACGTACGTTTCGACAATGCACGTACTTCATCTGCAACGACAGCAAAACCACGACCATGATCCCCCGCTCTAGCAGCTTCTATTGCAGCATTTAAAGCAAGCAAATTAGTTTGCTCAGCAATGCCTCTTATAACGCCTAAAATTGACATGATATTTTCACTTTCAGTGTCAAGTTGCGATATATCATCCGTTGCTTTACTTATCACTTCGCTCAAAACAACCACGCTTTGAACGGTCTCTGTGATCACTGTTTGACCTATCTCTGATGCCTGTTGCGTTTGCATAGCCAGATCTGCCGCATTAGCACAACTTGAAGCTACTTCGTTGGCTGTCGCAGCCATTTGATTAATTGCAGTTGCCGCCATTTCCAGTGCTTGTTGTTGTTGGGAGGTAGAACGAGTTAATTGCGATGCTTGTGTAGAAGTTTGCTCTGATGTACCGCTTACATCTAATGCACACTCGTTGATTTGTCTTACTAAATCAGCAATCAAGTTTAAAAATAGGTTAAAACTATTGGCAAGCTTTGCCGTCTCATCTTTAGTTTTTATCGTGAGCCGTCGAGTTAGGTCACCACCGCCTTGCGCAATTTCAGCCAGGCCATCACTGACTTCAACTATAGGTGAAGAAATTACTTTTGAGATATAACTTGCGATTAAAATGAATACAATAATTAGCACCGCACTAATAATTAAAATTGTAACGGTCATGGTGTTTGCGGCGCTCATCACCTCTGACTTTTCAACTAAGCCAATAAATTTCCAGCCTAACTTAGCTGAAGTATAAATATTGGCAATAAAATCTTTGTCATTAATAACAATTTCGAACTGACCTTGGGTATTAGCCGCTAACTGCTTGTATTTCCCACCCGCAATATCAGTTAAACGTTTAAAACGAAAATCTTCATTTTTAACATCAACAAGTATGTTTCCCGTATCTTCGATCAGCATTAAGTAACCAGTTTCACCCAGCTTAATATTAGCAATAATTTCTGTCAGTCCTTGCAAAGAAACATCCATTCCCTGTACACCGATAATTTGTCCATTATCTTTTATTGCTTTTACAGTAGAGACTATAACCATGTCGTCAGCTGCCCAATAATAAGCACTAGTGCGAACCGTTTTACCACTTGCAGATTTACCTGTTAAATACCAAGGTCGAGATCGTGGGTCATAATTAGCATTAACTTCTCCCGCTGGCCACTGAATATAACCACCTTGTTCATTACCCATATAAATATAAGCAAGCCCTGGGTGAGTTTGGCCGAAGTGATCAAACTGTTGAAATGCGGCACGTTCAACACTGCTGCCTTGGAGATGTTTTAGCATCACCGAATTATTTGTATCTACATGAGTTTTGACATCTTGCTTGGCAGCTAAGACCATTTGATGGGAAGCTAGATAATCAACATTTTTTTCTATTTCGGCAAAAAATATAGCGATACCATTATCTATTTGCCGTGCTTCTCTTTCGCTCATTTGCGCAAAATTATCAATAGCTTGCTCTCTTGTTTGCGTGATAACAAGTGCTGCAATAATAAAAAGAGGTAAGGCGATGGCGGAGGCAAAAGATAGTTTTAATTTTTTTGATATATTCATATATAGGAGGCCAAATAGATACTCCCATAAAGATAGTAAGCTATTGAGTATTCAGCAAGAAACAATCTCACTAAATTAACTAAGCAGTGACAAAACTAAAGCGGTGCAAAAAGACAACAGTAAAAGGGCTGGCACATTGCCAACCCTCCATATTAACTGTAATAAATGGCAGCTAGTAAACTAATGTTTATTATCAACAATAATGCGTAGCATACGACGCAGTGGCTCTGCAGCACCCCATAATAACTGATCGCCAACGGTAAAAGCACTAATATATTTAGGCCCCATCGCTAATTTACGAATACGCCCTACTGGAATACTTAATGTGCCTGTCACTTTAACCGGTGTTAAATCTGTAGCTGTAATATCACGCTCATTCGGGATCACTTTAACCCACTCATTGTGTGACGCTAAAATCTGTTCTATTTTCTCGACGCTAATATCTTCACGTAGTTTAATCGTCATTGCTTGTGAGTGACAACGCATTGCACCAATACGAACACATAAACCATCAATAGGCACAGGCTGTTTTGATGAACCTAAAATTTTGTTCGCTTCAACTTGCGCTTTCCATTCTTCTTTAGATTGACCCGATGGCATTGGCACATCAATCCATGGGATAAGACTGCCTGCTAACGGCACACCAAATTGCTCTTGCGGTAAATCGCTTGAGGCTATTTGCTGTGTGACTAGTTTATCAATTTCTAAAATAGCGGCTTGTGGATCAGCTAGCTTGTCAGCCACACTTGCATGAATAGAGCCCATTTGCGCAATGAGCTCTTTCATATTGCGAGCACCGGCACCCGATGCAGCTTGATAAGTCATTGGGCTTACCCACTCAATCAAGTCTTGCTCAAATAAACCACCCAATGCTAATAACATGAGTGACACTGTGCAGTTACCACCCACATAGGTTTTTACGCCTTGCTCAAGACCTTGTTCAATCACATCTTTATTGACCGGATCAAGTACAATAATACTGTCATCGCTCATACGCAGTGCTGATGCCGCATCAATCCAATAGCCGTCCCAGCCTGCTTCACGTAATTGTGGATACACAGCTTTAGTGTAGTCACCACCTTGACAGGTGATAATAATATCCATTTTTGCCAGCGATTCAAAATCCATTGCATTAAGTAATGGTTTTGCAGGACCCGCTAAATCAGGGCCAAGCTGACCGGTTTGTGAGGTGGTAAAAAAAGTGGTGTCGATATGAGCAAAATCATTTTCTTGTTGCATACGCTCTAATAACACTGAGCCAACCATGCCCCGCCATCCGACCAATCCTACTTTTTTCATTGTTTGTTCCACTGTTTGAGTCATAAGAAATACCTAATACGTTAAAAATTAAAATTCATTGCGTGAGATTTAATTTTTAGAACGAACAATCTAGCACTGTGATCGAGGCAACACCAGTGTTACTCATAGAACATAAAATTTTTTCATCTTGAGTCAATAATCATATTTCTAATAGTTATGATTATTGTGCGTCATTGTAAAAGACCGGTGTTTTTGACATCCAACTGATTCATCTGTTGCTATTTTTTTGCAATATGAAACTGACTATCTGTACATAAGTAAGTTAATAAGAATGCAATAAACAAGATTTATAATCATTTCGCATTTTATAGTCAGATGTATTGTGTATTATTTTATTTATTAAAAGGAATCAAAAAAAATGAAAACATTATACTTTTCTATCTTTAGGTGTATCTGCAAATATTAACGAAATCAATGTAGAATCGAATACTTCTTTTGCCAGTGTTGAACACACATCGGGCTCAACAAAAAGCTTATCTACATCAACCCAACCCTACCGTAATAGTTGATAGTTGATAGTAGTTATAGCAACTTCTTTGTCAGTTTTATATCGGGAAATCAATTCTGTAAAGAGCGAGGTCATAAGCGAGAAATCACTGGCAGCACAGTGAAGTGTGGTGAGGATGAATATGAGTATGCGGAATATGACTGGTATGGTAGCGCATGGGTTTCAAAAAATACTGGTAGTAAAAATCAGTGTTATCCATTGTACGCTAGTATAAAGTGCGGTAACTAACGTAAACAAACAGCTCAGTAACAACTGAGCTCTTATTCCATAGCGCAAAAGTTCCTCCAATTAATATCAACATAGTTCAACTCATCATTAATCACATATCATCATTAAAATAATAGCCTTATATCAATTTGCATTAAATGATCACTTCTTTAATAACACAGATATTACACAACCATTAGTTTTACAAATAGCAGATATTAAAAAGCCCTGCATTTGGCAGGGCTGAGATAATAGAGACTTATGTAATTTGCCTTTATTAGATGACTTTAAAACTCGTAGCTAAAGCTCACGCTTAATTCTCTAGGCGTTTCTTGAGAACGAATTAGCACATCATTTTGTTCTACTTCAAAGTTTTGTCCCAACATATTTTTCACTTTAAGTGTTATTGTGGTATTAAACGTTGGGTAATAACTATAAACCATGTCTAACGAGTTTAAAGGTTGTTCGTAAGCGTCATCAAAGTTATTAACACCCGCAGCTAAAATACGATCACCAAATACATTGTAGATAACAGATGCTTGATGCATGCCATCATGTGAATCGTAATTCAGTTGCAAGTTGGCAACATACTTTGAATGGCCCGTCATACGTCGCTTTAGGTTCGTGAGATCGCCACGCTGTTCTTCTGCAATTTCAACTTCTGAATCACTGAGCGTTATATTTCCAGAAGTAAAAAAAGCGCCCCCTAATAAATCACTGTGCAACTCAGTTAACCATTCAGCTTCAATACCGTAAACATAGGCTGTTTCTGCATTGTCAAACTGCAGAGTAAAACGGCCGTCGCTTTCTGTTAATAGTGCTTCGATTGGTTTATCGATATCTTTATAGAATGCGCCAACTGAGTAATTATCGCCATTGTCCATATAAAACTCGATACGTGCATCAAAGTTATCTAGGTAACTAGATTCTAAGAATGGATTACCAAGCGTTCGATAACCTGTCAGCGGATCTTGGAATTGAACAGGGCTTAGCTCTCGCAAATCAGGGCGTACAACCGTGTTGCCATAACCAAAACGAACTTGATACGATTGCTGACTATATGTCATAGATAACGAAGTAAAATACTCATCTTCCATCACACTTGCTTGTTCTATCGCATCTGCACTTAATTTATCAGCCAATAAAGCAGGATCGAATGCTGAGCGAGAAAAAGCAAGCGCAACTTGGCGGAAGTCCTCGTAACGCACACCACCGCTTAAACGCCAATCTTGAGCAAACGTTACGTCAAAAGAGCCGTAATAAGCATCAATCATTTGCGCTGCTAAGTAATCATCAGCTGTTGGTTCTTGGAACAATAACTCGACATCCGTTGAATCAACAACAGCATCGTTAGCAAAAAAACTACCAATTGACAGTGCTTCTTCTTCACTTTGTGCTAGATCTAAAGACTGAGTTTGGTTAAAACGATAGTTAAAAAAGTCAGTGCGGTAATCACGTGTTTTTTCAACAAAATAACCACCACCCGCAATTTCTACTTCGGCGTTATCAAAGTAAAAAACTTTGTTTACATTAACGCCCCAGTTTTCTACATCGTCTTCAAGCTCTACAAATCGATACAAATAAGGATTACCACCTAAGCTACCATTGTAAAAAGTACGTTGATATTTGCCATCTAAGTACTCATCACGAACCGTTACTTTAAGCTCACCAGGTATACTTGTAGTCGCTGTTGAGTCAGTATACTGCCAATCTACACCAACACCTTCAAGAAAACCCCAATCTAAATTGTGCATTCCACGAAGCTGAAGTATTTCAAGTTCTCGTTCCTCAAAAGAGGTTAAGTGACTACGCTGCAACTGCCCAGCATCAATACTTAATGACTTTGAAGGTTCTTGGTAAAGCGCAACAGAGGCTTCATCTTCAGAATCTCGTAACATCATATAAGTTGCTGTTAAATCGTGACCTCCAATTTTATAACCTAAATTTAGAGAGCTATTTAACTTTATATTATGCTTGGTTGACACTTCTTTCTCTGTTGCAGAGTAACAAGTAAAGTCATCTTGTGAACATGAGGACTCAGATGCGTCAACAGAAGAAAGTACAGCGCTAAACTTCTCAGCATTAGACCATTCATTTTCATAGGCAACTGACGCTAAGAAACCAAACGAGCCGTCTAAGCCAAATAAGTTATCAAAACGGTCGCCATACACAGCTTTAATACCGGCATCAGGATTTAAACTTTCTTTTTCCAAGCCAAAATCTCTTGGCAATGCTTTTGCTAAACTTTTATTTAAGTCTATCGCGGCAGCTTGGCCAATATCAGCCCCCTGACGTCTTGACTCTACATCTCTGATATTTCTATACGAAATATCAGACAGGCCATTGATATAGGTATTTAACGCAGTCTTAACTGAACCAGGTAATGCGCGTGTACCATCATCTTTACCTAACCAATCATCACTGCCACCATTATATGTATAGCCTTCGTCGTTTGTATCTTTATAACTGGCACCAATTTCGACTTTAAATAAAGTATCATTTGGAATGCTCTTGGTTCTGATATTAACGTCACCACCACCAAAAGCCGCAGGCATATTTGGTGAATAGGCTTTTTGTACAACCAAGGATTCAATAATACTTGATGGGAAGATATCAAGTGGAATTACATTTCGTGTTAGATCCGGGCTTGGAACTACCGCGCCATTTAAACGTACGCTAGAGTAACGCTCACCTAAGCCACGGACATAGATAAACTTATCGTTAACTAATGATAAGCCTGTAACACGGCGAAGTGCCGAAGCTGCATCACTATCACCCGTTCTAGATATTTGCTCTGAACCCATTATATCAGCGACAAATGCCTGATTTTTACGCTCATCAATTACGGCACTAGCACTGCCTTTAAGGCGCGTACCTGTTGCAACAACTTCTTCTATCGCTTCTTCATTTATTATTTCTTGTGCCTGATCAGCGAAAGAATGAAATGAAGAAAAAAGGGAGAGCAGAGATAAAGTTATTAGATTGGTTTTAAACTGCTTTTGATGTTTCATATTTATATCCTCTAAACCTAAAATTCCCTTAAAAAAGGCGCCGTAGCGCCTTATAATTAGAGCCGGTCTAGATTAATTACTAGCGCGTTGTAAAGATGCGGCAACAAAATCAGCCCACTCACTTGATTCACCGTCTTTAAGTGCACCAATATAGCCTGCGTTAGTAAAGAAAGAGTTAACTTCACTCATGTCTTTAGCTGTTGTAGCTACTGCAGTGCCTTGTGAATCAGTAATAGTTGCAGCTGTTGAAACACCATCAGCACCAAGTACATTTGCAAAATCAGCAAAACCAATTAACTGGTTATTCTCGCCACCAGTAAACCAAGAAGCAATATCAAAACTTGCTAATGCGCCAGTTAAAGGTGTATTTACGTCTTCAAAATTCTTACCACAAGCAAATATTGAGCTCATAAATGCGATATCGCCATTATTTGCATTCGCATGCACACCAGCATCCCCTGATTGGTCTTTTTCATTATATAAATCAAGACAACCAGCACCATCTACAGATGAAGAGTTTACAAATAGCATATTAGCTAATTGCGCTTTACCCCATTCTTTCATTTCCATACCAGCACCAGTACGACGCCCTTCAGCACCTTGGTCGCCAGTAGTTACAACCGTTGCATTAGCAATTGTTGGATTAGAAACAGTTGTTACTAAATCTTGTGCATCTGCTGATAATGGATCTACCTTAGCGCCATCTGTTTCAAAGCCATGGTTTCCATATTCATTTGAACGTACAAGAATAAATTGTCCATAGCCTTTCCAGCCTTCATCCCAATCAATACCATCATCACCTGTATCAGTAATAACAATATGTTTAAGGTTAACGCTACCACCAAAAAGCTCTATACCATCATCAAAACCATTATGAACATGCACGTAATCAATCGTTGTGCCTGAGCCTACAGCATTAAGGGTTAAACCATTAAGCTCATCGCCTTCAACACCAAAACCCGCATATTTTATAACTATATGCTTAAGGATACCGCTGCTATCTTGCGGATCATTACCACCATAATACGATACAATACCTTCAGCAGCGTGGTTACACATATCTTGCGCCGCAGCCGCAGCCGTACAACGAATAGAATGGCCTCGACCATTTACCTGAACGCCACCCCAATCACCAATTTGTGCGGTTGTTGCATCATCGCCATCAACTTCTTTGATGCTTGTGAAAATAATTGGCTTATCTACTTCACCAATTGCTTCAATATTTGCACCACGTGCAATACGAATAAAACTCTCAGGCTTAGTAAAAGCTATCGTCGCGCCAGCTTCAATAGACAATGTAGGACCATTGCCATCAATTGTAGCGCCTGTTGATGTGTCTACATCATCACCAATAAATAATGCACCTTCAAATACATGTGCGCCGCCACTGCTTAATGCAGGGATAACAAAAGAGCTGGTAATTTCTTTCGCATTACTTGCAAATGCTTGACTGTAAACACAGTTAACACCCTTTGCTTCACCTGTAAATGTAGCTCCATCTAATGTATATGTAGCGCAACTTAATGTATCACCACCATTATCACCACCTGGGTTAGTCACTGAGTTGTCTACACTATTATCTACACTGTTATCAACTGTTGTAGGTGTAACATTAATATCACCACCGCCACAGCCAGCGAGTGTAATTGCAGTAGCCACAAGGCTGACTTTAAATAAACCAGATAATTTCATTGTTCACTCCGTTAAAGTATTTAATTATTTTGTTAGCGCATTAAGTAAAACTCAAGTCACTTTAAAACACGAAAAACATGCTTTAAGGTCACTTGAGCTTTAGAACGAGGACTACAATACGGGAGGTGTATGACAATACAGTTACACTTTAATAAACATAAAGTGACAATATAATTTATTTAAATAACAATTTGTTAGGAATATTTAGAACGAAAAAAACCGCCCTGAGGCGGTTTTGGTGTTGCGATTATAAAACGAGTTTTTTAATAAAATCGTTGAAGTTAAAATGGCATTTTTTAACGCCATATTTACTTATAACAAAGCGGTGCGTAATGTTTCAGCATGCAATTTTTCACGCTTCACGTATTTGATCCATTGTTCAGCTAATCGCTGCGATTTTTTATGCTTCTCGGCTTGTTCGAATGCTAAAATAGACGCATCAAAGTTTTGTAAACTATATTGCGCCATACCTAAAGCAACATAAGCATTTGATTCAAAATCGAGTGAGCCTTTATCAAGCGCCGTTCGGGCTGCATCAGCGGCATCTTCAAATTGCTCTAAGTTAACAAGTACTTCAGCCATACGTTGATCGTACTTACCGTGATCCGAAAGCTCTGCCGCTTTAGCAAAGTAAGTAACTGATTTATTATCTTCTTTTGCTTGGACCATGGCTTCTGCGATGAATGCATAATTCTTCGCAGACTTTTCAGCAACGCCTGATTCAATCGCTTTACTCATCACATCAGCCGCTTTAAACGCTAAACCGTTGTATAAGTAAACTTGGGCAAGTTGACGTAAATCTGATTTTGACGTTAAAAAACCTTGCTGGTAAGCGGCTTCAAGTACGGCTAGTTGTTGTTTTTCTTTACCCGTTTCACCGTACATACCGCCAAGTTGCACCCAGTATTCAGGCTTGTTATAAAGCTTTACCATACGCTCAAGTACAGCAACTACATTCTCAGTTTGATTAAGTGAGTAATACATGGCGCGTTGCAGTACTAACCAGTTTTCTTTTGGCACCTTGCCTTCACTATCACTTTGGGCAATCGCTAAGTTAATATTATCAATGCCTTTTTGGTAATCTTTCAACTGATAATACGCTTGTGATTTAAGGACATAATAGGCATCAGTTTTAGGCTTAGTGTTAATTGCATCCCACTTAGCTAAAAAATCAATGACTTTATTATAATCACTGTTTGCCATCGCTAATTGCGCTAAGCTAAAAGTAGTGCTAACACGTAATGTTTCTGGAATACCTTCTTCTGCTATCACCTTTTCAAATGATGCAATTGCTTTAGGCAAATCATTTTCGTTGTAATAAATAAAGCCATAAAAATTATGCATCATGGCAATTTCATAGGAGTTCATGCTAGAAGAACGTTCTTTGATGCTATCAAGCGCCTCAAGTCCTGCTTTAGCGTCGCCATCATCGGCTAACTTTTGTGCACGAGCCAATTGGCTATACACTTTTTCACGTAGCGCAGGCACTTTCGTGGTTTTTTGCTCTTGTGCGTAAACGCTCGCAAGCGTGACTCCTGGAAACATGGAGACTAAACTTGGCAGCGCAACACTGGCTCCTATCGCAAAAGTACACACTAATGCTGTTTTTAATAATTTCATAATCGCAATCCTCTGTTTCTAGCCGTTAATTTGGAAAGAAATTTTGTTCTGTACACCCGCAACTTCAACCGCTTCACCATCGATCACGCGTGGTTTATATTTAAATTTAAGTGCCGCATCCATAGCTGCTTGATCAAACAATGATTCAGGCTCAGCTTTTACTACCTTTGCATCACGAACAGTACCTTGCTTAGTCACTGTAAACTCAACAATCACATAGCCTTCAATGCCCCGTGACAATGCTCGACGCGGGTAAACAGGTGCTACTTTTACAATCGGTAAATATTCACCATCACTAGAGTCAAGAGCTAGACCACCACTGAGACTCACGTCAGCATCAACACTGGCACCAAAGTCAAAGTTAGACGCTGCTGCATTTGGATCACTATTTTGCATTTGCGGTGAATCCATTGGCGGCGGAGGCTCTTTCGGCGTTGGCGGCTTTTGTGGTTTACGTTCTTTCTTTTGTACCGTTTCTTCTTTTTTAAGCCTTACAAAATCAAGTACATTGCCTTTAGCTGGCTCAGTCATCGCCCCTTCACCACCGGTGATAAGCGCTTGCATGCCCAAAAACAACATAAAGGTCACAACACCGGCAACTAATAATGCTACTAAATAACGCATTATGGCTTCCTTAGGCTTCTTGTGCCGCGATAGACACATCAAATACACCTGCGGCGCGTGCTGCATCCATCACTTTAATAAGGGTATCTGTAGTGGCTTTTTTGTCAGCCTGAATAACCACACTACCTTGTGGATTTTCTGCTTTTAAACGCTCAATGTTTGCTTGCACAGCACGCACATCGATTTGACGTTTATTGATCCAAATTTCACCTTGATCTGAAATCGCAACTAGAATATTTGCACGCTCTTTCTTAACGGCTGTTGCCGCTTCTGGGCGATTTACATCGATACCTGACTCTTTAACAAAAGAGGCGGTTACAATGAAGAAAATAAGCATGATGAACACAACATCAAGCATCGGGGTCATGTTTATTTCTTCAGCTTCATCTTCTTGAAAAAGGCTTCCTAATGGGGCTCTCATTTTATTCTCCTGATTGTATGTGGCTTTCGCCACATACTAAAAATTGTTGTTTAATGGTCTAAAACCATGCTGTCTTCAAGTAGGGCTACTTCGCGCTTTGCTTTGCGTTGTAAGTACGTAGAAGCAAATACACCAGATAACGCACCAACCATGCCTGCCATTGTCGGGATAGTCGCTTTCGATACACCTGATGCCATTGAACGCGCACTGCCCGTTCCGGTAATCGCCATCACATCAAACACTTCTATCATACCTGTTACCGTACCGAGTAACCCCAGCAGCGGACACAAGGCAACCATCACATTGATCAGCGCTAAGTTGTTGTTTAACTTCATCCCAGCGCGTGAAATAGTTGCTTGGCGTATTTGCTCAGCGTTCCAGCTATTACGCTCATCGCGCCCTGTCCAACTACTTTTAATGGCATGTTTGTAACTACGAAAACCATTAAAGAAATAAATAAATCGCTCGAGTATCAATAACCACATCGCGAAGATTAACACTCCGATGACCAACAGAACTTGGCCACCAGTGTCGAGAAAATCACGGATAGCATTGATTGAGTCAATCAATAGCACCATGGGTTATGCTCCATTTTCGCTACGCTCAGCGATAATACCTGCGCTTTGTTCTTGCAAAATAAGCAGCAAGTTTTTAGAGCGGGTATTCAATAAGGTGTATAAAAATACTGTTGGGATTGCCACAACTAAGCCAAGTACCGTAGTAACAAGCGCTTGTGAAATACCACCAGCCATTAATTTAGGGTCACCTGTACCAAACAAGGTGATTGCTTGGAAGGTATTGATCATACCGGTCACCGTACCAAGAAGACCTAACAATGGAGCAACGACCGAGATAATCTTAATGAGCGTTAAGTTGCGGGTGATTTTTGGCATTTCACGTAAAATCGCTTCACTTAATTTAAGCTCTAAGGTGTCGTATGCTACATCTGGGTATTGATCTTTGACTTTCATTACACGACCAAGTGGATTGTCATCACGTGGCACCGAGTCTTTAAGCTGACGACGGATTTTGCTGCCCATTAGCATCAATGAAACAAATCGTTCAATAGCGATAATTAAAGCAAGTAAGCCAACGCCTAAAATAACGTAACCTACCGCACCACCTTGATGTACTTGCTCTGAAGTATCAGGTGCTTGTACCAATAAACCAAGGATAGAGCCACCGGTTGGGTCAAGCGCAAATTGTACAGTGCCTGATTTAGCTTGTTGTAAATCACTCGCCGTTGAGGTGTAACGGCCAACAGGCTGACGGGTAAGCTCACTTAACGTATTGGTGCTGGTGTTATAATCAAGGTACTTACCTTCTGAAATTAAGTTAAAAGCCCCCACTCGCATAACTTCTTGCTTAGCTTTGTTGCCGCCTTCTACAATTACATCTGTTGTAAAACGTGACACTTTACCTTGCTCAGTCATTTCGCGTTGCAGTTCAAACCATACTTTTTCAATGTCTTCGATTGATGCAAGTTTAGAGGTCGAGCCCATTTTTTGAGCCAATTCATCCATAAAAGCACCACGACCAGGTAGCTGTGCAGACACTACTGACGTTGCAAATTTATTACTTGAATCGCCAGCCACTTGTTGCAGCACACCAAAAAGTTCTTTCAATGAACCCATACGCTTAGATAATGTATCGGTTAGGTTAGCAAGTTTTACTTCATTTTCTTCGAACTGTGTTTCAAGACGCTCAGACTCAACCAGCATTTGATTACGTTTTGCTTGAGTGTTTTTAAGCATTTGCACTTGTTCATTTTGACGTGCAGCAAATTCTTGCTCACGTTGTTTATTTTGTGCTGATTGCTGTGTTTTACCTTGCTCAAGTGTTTTTAATAACGAGTCTAAATCCATAGCTTCAGCAGCAAAGCTGTTGCCCGCAAAACCAAGGGTGGCACCAAATAAAGCAATTTTGGTCATTTTTGTAAAAAGTTTCATTTTAACCTCTTAATCCGCAGCGTGTACTGGCAGTGTTAACATATCTGGGGCAAGTTGCTTACGTGCAATACGTAAACCTTTACTAATTTGGCTGATTGTTGAGTCATCCAGGGCTACAAACTGTTTGCTTGTTGTATCCCATGAGCCTGCTTTTTTACCATCGCGAGTAAGGTAAATAAGTTCTAAACGACCAATGCGTAAGAAATCGACTTCACGCTCTTGACCATCAACATCTAATAACGCGGTATAGGCTTCGATGGTACGGCCGTAATCAACTTCAACTTGGTACGCTTCTAAAACACGGCGGAATTTTTCACTTGAATTAATGTCAGCACGGTTCATCATGTCTTTTAATGACGCTAAACGCTTTTCACGTTCATCGGTTAGAAACGGCACATCAAGAGCAACAAATTGCTCAAGCCCTGTGATCATGCGTAGCATTAATGGGGTAATTTGACGTTCAATAATAGACACTTGATCCATAGATAAGTTAATGGCTTCCATTTCACTCATTTGGTTACTAAGCTGTTTACTTAGTTGTGCGTTATAAACCGTTAAACCATCAATTTCTTTATTGAGGGTTTTAAACTGTTGTAAACGACCCTGCATTGAGTCTGCAATCTTGTCTATTTTTGTTTGTGATTGCGCAGCTGATTGGTTAATTTCACTGCTTTTATCGATAACCTTATTTAAATCATTTGCTTGCACTGTTGCACTCATGGCTACAATACTAGCTAATATCAATGGTTTAACGCCTTTCATCGCATACACCTTTACTCGTTAAATTAGCGGATTTGCTAGTTGCTTAATATCAATGAACGAGATTCTATAGGTGAAAAATGACAGAGGTGTTGCGCTAAAAAGTCCTTTTTATGACAACTGCCATAAATACAGCTTTTTACCTTAGATAAAACAATAGTTTTTAATATTTAACAAGCGTGTACGCTTTAATGATGAGTGAAGTGAGATTAAATAAATTAATCAGCAAGTATGCAATGAATGGTGCTGATCACAGCATTTGCGTTGGTATAGTTTACGGTGATAGCAAAGTACTGCTGTTTATGACAAAGAACTAACGATGGAAAACCCTGCACAGGTAACTGCTGAACATACGCTAACTCTTGTTGAAACGCCTGTTCAAGTTGTTCACTTTGCAATATAGCTAAAAACTCATCAGCTGCAATACCTATTTGCTGTGCGCAGCTAACGAGTGTATTAAGATCCGATGGGTTTTGTGCCGATAAATAATAAACCTGCTGAATTGCACCAAGCATAACCCGCTCTTTATTAAAATAACGTGCTGCAATCACCGCCCTACACGCAGGGTAAGTGCTGCGGCGTGGTTGACAGTTTTGCCAAAAATCAAAGTTAAATTTAGCACCGGTTTGCTGGCCAATACGCTGCCAAGTTTGTTGTAAAAACTGTTGCATACTTACTGGCATTGGCTGTTCGGAATCAGCAGCAAGGCCACCTACTTTATAAATAATATCAACTTCATTCGCTAAGGCGTCTTGGATTTTTTGCCAGCACTTTTGAAAACCCCAACACCAACTGCACATTGGGTCGTACACATATATAAGCTGACTATTATTCATTATTGGCCTGTTACTGTTCACTGGAAACAACGTTATTTAGCCCTTCATCCTTGGCTTACAGGTGATTCCGGCATCATTTATTTTATCTTTTTAGTTATCGCTGATTGCATTTAGACTTTAAAACGTAGCACCATTTTTTCAAGTTCATCAAATTGCAGTTTTAAACGAGTACACTCAGCTAAAGTGTTATTTAAGTTTAGCTGACCTTGTTGAGATAACTCACTAATTGTATGAATATCATTATCTAAAGAGTGTATTACCTGATTTTGTTCAGTGGTCGCATTTGCAACACTATGATTTACATCATCAATTGCTTTTATAGCTTTGGTTACTCCTGCCATTTGCTCACCGGCTGCTTGCGCTTGTTTTACAGTATTTTCGCTTTCAACTAAACTGGCTTTCATAACCGCAACGGCACTGCCTGAACCTTGTTGTAATTGGCTAACGGTATTTTCAATTTCTTGGGTTGATTGCTGAGTACGGTGAGCTAACTGGCGCACTTCATCTGCAACAACGGCAAACCCACGACCAGCCTCTCCGGCACGAGCGGCTTCAATTGCGGCATTAAGTGCAAGTAAATTCGTTTGCTCGCTGACTCCTTTAATAACTTCGAGTACTTGACCAATACTTGCAGAGTGTTCAGCAACACTACTAATAATTTGTTGTGCTTGTTCCATATTTTGCGATAACACACCAATGGCATTGATATTATCATTTAACGTACTTTGACTTTGTACTGACTGTGTATTCGCATCAGTAGCAAGGGTTGATGCATGACTTGCGCTGCTTGATATTTCAATCGCACTTGATGACAGCTGATTAATCGCTGTTGCAACGCTGTCTGTGCGTTTAGTTTGGTCACTGTACATCGTTAGCGTTGACTCTGTTTGCTCAACTAAGCTTTCCACTGAACGTTCCAGTTCAACCGTGGTCGTTTTTACTTGGTCAATTGAGGTATGAATTTTATCTATAAAGGCATTAAAATAACCTGACAGTTCACCAAATTCGTCATCGTTTTCAATCTCTAAACGACGAGTTAAATCCCCCTCACCTTGGGCTATATCTTTAATTGCATCGTTTAAACGCTGCATAGGCCGCATCAAATAACGCAATGAAAATTGCATCATTAATATCGTCGCGATAACTCCCAAACACATATATATCGCAGCCATATTTCTAAATGAAGCCACTGATGAATAAGCAATATCTTTGTTGATCACCACACCTAAATACCAATCTACATTTTCAATACCTTTGATATGTGTAAATGATACAAGATGATCAATACCAGCGATTTCTTGCTCCACAAACTCAGCTTTTAAAGCAAGGTTTTTACCAAACAGCTTCGCCATACTCTGATCGTTTAGTTTGATATCTGGATGGCTTAGAATACGACCGTCACTGTCTAATAGAAAACCATAACCAAAACCTAAAAAATCAATTTCGTTGACTATTTGAGTAATGGTTTGCATATCAATATCGGCACCTGCGACACCACTAAAACGGCCATTATTTAAAATGGGCGCAACCGCTGAAATAGTTAGCTCATTGGTGGTTACGTCGATATAAGGAGTCGTAAACGCTGTGGTGGTTTTATTTTCTACCAGCTTATACCAAGGACGGATTGTGGCATCATAATCAGCAGGTAATACAACAGTTTGATCATTGAGTACAAAAGTACCATCAGGTTTGCCTATATAGGTGTTTTTAAACTTACCTGCCATTTCTGCGCTATTGAGTTGGCTAAGAGTTAATTCCTTAGTGTCATTTTGCTGATGCGTTTTCGCAACAGACTGAACGATTGCTAATTTATTATTGAGCCAATTAGCAATATTTTGTGAAACCGATTGAGAGCTTTCTTGTAATATTAGAGACAGTTGCTGCTGCGTTTGTGAGCGCATTGAAATAAAGTTATTGATGGTAAATAACCCCAGCACCAACACTAATACCACAGATGCTGCGATAGTTACCTTAGTGGTAAATTTTAGCGAGCTTTGCATGACACACCTATTTATTTTTTTTATCGTTGTTAGCTAACTACTTTTTAACAAAAATAACGCTATTTGTCTTATCTTATCGCCAACAGTTGCTATGTTATAGCCAAAAACAATAATAAAGCATGGTAAAAAAATTAGTTTAGCGCTTACTCCTATAACAAATTCATAAAGTAATTAATCGATAAGTAAAGACAGTCAATGTCGTAATTGCACCGAAGAAATAACAAACTCAAAATTGGAAGGTTCCAGTGATTTTTATAAACAATAGCTATTGAATACGTATTCAGTGCATATCCGTCGTTATTTTGTAATGAACTAAACTGCGAGGTTTTACTTTAGAGTGCGATTGATTCATTGAGAATAATAAGAAAATAAATGCATTTACAGTGCTGCAAATGCATTTATCTAAAGAGGTTTTACTATTAGCTTAGTTTATTTTTTGTTGCCACTTGCTCGCAAGTTTTACAACATTCAACCCGTACCAAGCGATAAAACAATAGCAAAGTGCTGGGATAATAAAACTAACTTGAATATTCATTGCATCAGCAACAACGCCTTGAATTAACGGTACTAATGCACCACCAACAATCGCTAAACAAAGCCAACCAGATCCTTTACTGGTTAATGAACCTAGCCCTTGAATAGCGACTGAGAAAATTGTCGGAAACAAAATAGAATTAAATAAACCAATCGACAGCACAGCATACAAAGCAACGTCACCTTCAGTGAAGATTGTAATTAAAAGTAACGCAATGACCGCAAATGCATTAAAAGCAATTGCTTTTGATGGTGCAATTTTTTGTAATGCAGCAGAGCCAATAAAGCGCCCTACCATCGCCCCGCCCCAATAATAGGCAATTAATGCGGCAGCGGTATGCTCTTCGAGCCCTGCAATATGAGCTTCACCGAAAAAGTTAACTAAAAAGCTACCTATTGCCACTTCACCACCAACATAACAAAAGATACCTAACACCCCCATAACTAAATGCGGGGCTTGCGTTAAAGAATGACCTTTTGCTTTGCAATCGAGTTCTTCTTTGTGTGATTTGATTTCAGGTAATTTTAAAAATGCAAACACAACAGCAATAGTAAGCAGTGCTGCAGCAAGCATTAAATAAGGAATTTTTACCGATTCTGCTGTCGCCGCAGATGCAGTCAATGAGCCTGCTGCGCCAAAGAACAAAATGCCACCAACATAGGGCCCAATAGTCGTTCCTAATGAATTAAGTGCTTGCGCTAAATTTAACCGTGACGAAGCTGTTTTTTCAGGCCCAAGCGCCACAACATAAGGGTTAGCCGATACTTGTAAAATGGTGACACCACCGGCTAGTACAAATAATGCGGTTAAAAATAGCCAATATTCATGTACGACCACTGCAGGATAAAATAACATACAGCCGATAGAAGCCACGATAAGACCGCTAAGCACACCATTTTTATAACCAAATTTCTTAACCAATATCCCCGCGGGTAAAGAAACAATAAAGTAAGCACCAAAGAAGCAGAACTGCACTAACATCGCTTCCGTATAACTAAGATCAAACACCCCTTTTAAACGCGGGATCAGTACATCATTTAGTACTGTGATAAAACCCCATAAAAAAAATAGAGTTGTCATTGCAGTCAAAGGTAACAGGTAATTATTATTTTGCTGCGGCTGCTCAGTGACAAACGTTTTATTTATATTTATTTCACTCACGTGATTTTCACTCCATTAACAAGTTGTGTGTGATTCTACACATTAGTATAAAAAAATCACAAAAATTAAATTGGAACGATCCACGCATTGATATACAACCGTAACAAATAGTTACTAACGTGACACGTATTTTTGAAACACGTAACAGCAGAGTTACTCACGACGATTGATACCACAGTAAATATCAATTTACTGTGGTATCAATCGCAAAGTATTAATCCTGCTTTTTGTTACATTTAGAAATAATAGGTAAGTAACGAAGAACCTTCATATCAGGATCAACGACTACGTGATCATCTGGATTGATATTTAAAATAATTTTTCCGTCTTGCGGATAATAAACATCCTCTTTACCATTGATAGAGATAGGTAAAGGCATAGGAAAAGGCTTATTATTTAAAGATTTCACATCCCAGTTAAGTGTAATAACTCCATTCACTTGTCGTTTATTTAAGATTGGTAGCTCAGCTTGCTTTAAATAAATATCGAATAGCCAATTATAATTATCACCTGTTAGTTTGTTTACAATATCAATAAAATGTTCTGTATTACGATATCGTGGTTTTATTGGATACTTTATGTCTGAGGTATTATCGATACCATACAATAATTCTCGTGTTGCACGCCAGAATAACTGCTCTCCAATTAACCAACGTAATGTATGTAACGTCCAGCCACCTTTACCATAAATATCCGAGTTAAATGCTTCATCAGAAGTAACTTCTCCTTCACGAACAACTGGCTGACAATTTTTTAACCCCAAATACGATTTGTACATCGTATAGCTATATGCGGCATTGCCAAATTTATTTAAGCTGTAAGCAGGCTGCATGTAAAAACCAAAGCCCTCATGAAGCCAGGCATCATTTAATCTCTCATGGGTCATTAAGTTCCCAAACCACTCATGTGCTAACTCATGCTGTAGTAGCCAATCATAGCCATTTTCATCACGTTTATACTTTTTGCCATAAGCATTAATCGTTTGATGTTCCATACCTAAATGAGGTGTTTCAACAAAGCCTAGCTTTTCATTCCCCCATGGATAAGGACCTAAATGACTTTCAAAAAATTGTATTTGATTGAGCAAATCAAAATCGATCAAATCCTCTGCTTTTTGTTTGTTTTCAGGTAAGACCCAAAACTCAATAGGTACCTGTGTACCATTAATACTGGTATATGATTTTTGAATACGTTCGTAGTTACCAATATTTAAGGCTATATTATAATCACTGGCGGGAACAGATAACAGCCAATCAAATTGTACCTTATCATTTTGCAGCTTTTTGACATCTTGCAGCACACCATTAGTCACGGCACTAAGACCGTTAGGAACAGTTAAACGAATACGCATTGAATCCGCTTTATCACTAAAATGATCTTTGCAGGGCCAAAATAAATCGCACCCTTCTCCTTGTACTGCCGTTGCAATCCATGGTTTTCCATCAGACGACTTATCAAATACAAAGCCACCTTCCCATGGCGCATTGTTCGCAATATGTGGCTTCCCTGAATATTGAACTGCAACATCAACCAATTCACCCGGCGTTTTAACTTCCCCTAAGTTAATCGTAATAATACCACCTAGCCTTTTATAACTTGCGCTCTTTCCAGCTACAGTTACATCACTGATATTAAATCGACTGTCTAATTTTAGTTCTACATATTGGTTTGCTTTAAGCATTAAAAATGAGGTTTTACCAATACCGGCTATTTTTTTATCCGTAGGAAAAACTTCTAACTCTAAATCATAAAACTTCACATCACTACTTAACGCAATATCTGACAAAACTTGCCCCGTGTCTCCTACAATAGGATCTAATGGCACTTCGCTTGAGGTGCAAGCAGCTAATGAAACTGAACTTATAAGTACTGCAATATAATTAATTATACTTTTTCGAGAAAAAAGATTATTCATGCTAATCCCATCTATCTTTATTATGAAGTAAGATAGTCACATAACAACAAACAACATTCGATAATTTTGCGTTTAAACAACAAATTATTTATATAAAATTAATAATTTTATATAAATACCGTGCCCTCACTAAAACCAACACTAATAGTGCTTTTCCTCGCTAGGCTACGCACTTTTATGATATCGTTTTACAAAACATAAATACTACAGAACGTACCGCTTGGTACTGATACAAAAAAGGAATTTCCAAATGAACACCAAACTACTTGCTGGTTGCGCAGTTGCTGTAGCGGCGGGTGCAATAATCTATACACAAACTGACAGTTCAACAGCCTCATTAGAACTTGCTCAACTTGATTACGTCCCTGCTGATACTGCTTTATTTTATGGTCAGCTAAAACCATTTCCCTATAGTAAATATTTCAATTTGATTCCAGATCAAATGAAAGGTGCTGACGATTTTACGCCATTGATCGAAAATTTAGCGGCAAGTAACGATAACAATGCACAGTTTTTAGCGTCTCTATTAGATCAATATCAAACATCATTGTCATCTTATGAAACACTAAAAGCAGCCTGGGGATTCGCCGATGATTATAAAGCTCTAGCCTATACAATTGGTCTAATGCCAGTATTACGCTATCAACTTGAAGATGAAACAGCTTTATTTAATACAATTAATAGCTCAGCTGATAAAGCGGGAATTAACTTCACAACACAAACCATCGAAGGTGTTGACTACAACACGTACCCTTTAGTACTTGAAAATGACATTACATTAAACTTAATTGTGTCTGTTAAAGATAACTGGGCTACCATCACGTTTGATACAAAACTTAATACAATTAAAGATTTACGTCTTGCTTTAGCAATTGATAAACCAACAAAATCATTAACGCAAACCGCTAAACTTGAAAACTATATTACTAATTATTCATTTGATGGCCACTCTATTGCGTATATAGACCATGTTGAGATTGCTAATGCTATTACCGCTAGAACACCATCACGCCTAGGTGAAATGCTTGATGAACTATTAAAAGAATTGGGTGATCCAAATGCTTTAGAGGTAGCTAGAACACCACAGTGCCAAAATGACATTACCAATCTTGTTAGTTATTGGCCTGCATCAGTAACCGGTAGCACGTACATACAAGTAACAAACTCTGATGCTCATTTTAAAGCAGATGCTATTTTCCAAAGCACTGCTACAGATATTATTAAAACATTAAAATCTGTGCGGGGTTTTGTTCCTGAGCATACAACTAAACTTGACGGGCAAATGCTAAGCGTTGCTTATGGTGCGGATATTTCAAAAATTCCACCGCTTTTAAATATACTCTCAAGTACATTTAAAAAAGCTGAATTTGAGTGTGCACCTCTTGTTGCCTTACAGCAACAAACTCAAGACTCAAATTTAGCTGTACTATCAATGATGACCGCTATGGCTAATGGTATTCAAGGTGTCAGTGTAAGTATTCAAGATCTTGCTTTAGGAGCCGATGCAAATCAACTGCCACAACTAAAAGCTTTAGACGCGCTAATCACACTTTCTGCGACAGATCCTGATAATTTACTTTTTACTGCTAAAGGATTTTTACCCGCATTAGCGGAGCTTGAAATACCAGAAAACGGCGATGCAATTAGTGTCAATGCTGCAATTCCTTATCCTTTACCTGCTGGCCTTGATATAAGGTTAGCTAAAAAAGGAAAGCATATTGTTTTATTCACTGGTGAAAAATCAGCGGCTATTGCAAATACATTATCAGAACAAGCACTTGAAAAAAATGGATTTTTAAATACCGCAGTTGATCTGAAATCATTAATGACTCCTGTCATCGAAGTATTTAAAATGACAGGGCAAGCACTACCGGAAGAACTTGAACAATTAAAAAATCAAACAATGTCTGTGTATTTTGCAACAGATATAAAAGATGAAGGGATTGTTATTAATTCAGAGATCAAAATTACTAAAAAGTAATAACTTTTTTGGAATTAAACGAAAAAAGGGGCATTAATTGCCCCTTTTTCAATTGTTCAATTCAGTTTTTACTATTTCTGCCATATCATTTTATTATTGGTGTCGCGGCTTTTAATAATCGTTTGATCAGAACTTTCTACACCACCGAGTTTAGCTTGTCGATCGTAAAGAACCACATTACAGGTAGCTGCTAAATTCATACAACCGATTGTGGGGATATACACCACTTCATCGCACCAGTTCAGTACATCTTTGCTAATAGAGCCATCTTCAGGGCCAAAAATATAAAATGCGTTTTCAGGATGAACAAACTCAGGCAAAGGAGTTGCACCTTCTATTAGTTCAATCACCACCACAGTCGCACCTGCGGGCTTTGCTGTTGCTAAATCGTCAACGCAAGTCAGTGGGATGCGTTCAACAACATTTTTTGTGTCGGTATGAAACTTTTTAGCATTTAAATAACGCGTGCCTGTAAAAAATACTTGTTCAGCCCCATAGCAACCCGCAGCTCTTAACACTGCGCCAACGTTAGAGGGACTTTTAGGATTGATCAAACCAATCTTCGCAGTCATTAATCGCAATCCTTAGTTGGCCAATCTGCTTCATACAGATCAAAGTCATCTAGAGCTACATCACAATCTTTTACTGTTTTGTCTTTTACAGAAATACCCAATGTATGCATTAGTTCTTTGCTGCCACCGTTATTTAATGGATGCCAAGACGCTAAACCACGGCCTTCGTGCAAACGGCGGTAACTACAACTTTGCGGCATGAAGAAAATGCTGTCGAGGTTTTCTTTGGTTAATTTTACACATGACGGGACTAATGTTTGTCGATTTTCATACTCACTACAACCACACGTATTATTATCTAAGTATTGGCAAACAATATTAGTAAAAATGAGTTCTTCACCATCGCGAAGTTGATCTGTGGCGGTAAACTCATCTTCATCTTCGCTGTCTATAAAGGTATTTAAACAGCATTTTCCACAGCCATCGCAAATGGCTTCCCACTCATTTTGTGACATTTGCTCAAGTGATTTCTCAAGCCAAAATTGGTTTTCAAACATGGTATAACTCGGTGCCCCTAATAGCGCGCATTTTAGCTTAATTGAGCACCGCGCGCAAAGCTACATTCAGCTTTGCGCTATTTCAAGTTTAAAAGTTAGCGCTGCGTATCAACCCAACGTTTAATTTTCGCTTCTAGTATTGGCATCGGCAAAGCACCATCAATTAAAATTTGCGTATGAAACTCTTTAATATCAAATTTATCACCTAATGCTTGTTTACAATAATCTCGCAGTTCTTGAATTTTAAATTGCCCTAATTTATACGACAATGCTTGTCCTGGCCAAGCTATATAGCGCTCAACTTCTGCGGTTACATCACTTAAAGCCATTGAGGAATTAGCCAGCATGTAATCAATACCTTGTTGACGAGTCCAGCCTTTAGCATGAAAACCTGTATCGAGCACTAATCGCATAGCGCGTAATTGCTCATCAGATAAACGGCCATACCACATATATGGGTCGGTAAATAAACCCAATTCTTTACCTAGACTTTCAGCATATAATGCCCAACCTTCGGCGAACACTGTGTAACCACCAAATTTTCGAAACTCAGGTAATGACTGAACTTCTTGCTGTAAGGCGATTTGAAAATGGTGTCCTGGGGCTGCTTCATGGATTGACAATGTTTCGAGTAGAAACTTAGGCTGCGCTTTTAAATTAAAGGTATTAATATAAAAAATTCCCGGACGAGAGCCATCCGGTGCTGGTGATTGATAAGATGCTCCTGCCGCAGACTCAGCACGAAAATCTTCAACCGCTTTTACAACGTAATCAGCTTTGGGGACAATGTTAAATAATTTAGGTACACGCGCATCAATTTTTAACTTTACGGCTTCATAGGCCGCAATTAATTGCTCAGGTGTATCAAAATAAAACTCATCAGAATCTCGTAAATGAGTAAAAAACTCACTTAAACTGCCTTTAAAACCAACGGTTTCCTTTACTTTTTTCATTTCATTAAGGATACGCGATACTTCTTTTAGACCAATTTCATGAATTTCATCAGCAGATAAACTTAAGGTGGTGTTTTTCTTTATTTGGTATTCATACCATGCTTTACCATTTGGTAAATCGCTATAACCTACTGTTGCACGGCTATTTGGTATATAAGTGGTCGCTAAAAACTCGCTCATTTTTGTATACGCTGGGACCAACTTATCCATAATAAGTGCACTATATTGGTCAGTGAGTTGTTGCTTTTGCGCTGCTGTGAATTGCTCTGGAAGCTGCTTTATCGGACTATAAAATAAAGATTGTTCTGCACTGGTAACTATATGCGCTTGAAATTGCGGTAATAACTTTTCAGCTAATGGCTTTGGTAAAACAATGCCTTCATTTACCCCTTGCTGCATAGCATCTTGCACACTGCTTAACCAAGTTACAAAACCTTCAGCACGCGCGACGAAATTTTCATAATCTTGGTAGCTTGCAAATGGCTGCGCACTTTGCGCCGATCCAAAGCCTGCAAACGTATTGTGAGCGCCAGACATTTGGTTAATTGGTAATAAGTAACTCGGGAATTGAAAACCTTCGATTGTTAATGCTAAATCCCGTGCCAGTATTTCATAACTTAATAAGGCTTGACCGGTTAACTGCTGCTGGTCAATCGCCGCTAAACGTTGCTGATAATCTTTATAAAAAGCAAGCTGCTGAGCTCGGTTTTGCTCGGTAATCGGTGCTGTAAATTGGTTGTTGTATTGGTTATAGCCAATATAAGTGGCATCAAGAGGGCTAAATTGCAACGAATCCACAAAGTACTGCTCAACCAAGCTATTTAATTGTTGTGTTGTTGCGCTGGCAGTTTCACTTGTTAATGCTGATTGTGGCTTATTTAAATTATTATTAGCCGTATTTGAACACGCAGACAAAGCGCTGAGTACACCAGCGACAAGCAAGGTTAACTTAAATTTTTTCATAATGATCCCTGAGTATAAGAAGTTAGCGCAAGTATGCAGCTTTCAAATCGCTAAATAAAGAAAATACGATACTTATCGCGTTTTGTTTACAGCCTAAAAACTGCTTGCTACATTGCTATATAAAATAATCAAAAATTAGAAAATAAATGAATAAATTATCACTTTCTGTCCCTTTGGGCTTACTGTGTGTCAGCGCTTTTAGCGCACAAGCAACAACGTACGTTAGTGCTAAAGCAATGCTAGACGTAAATAATGGCAAGCTTATTAATGCACCGCTTATTCAAATTGATGACGGTATCATTACTAAAATCAGTAGTGGCACCATGCCAACCCTACAACAAGGTGATGACCATATTAAGTTGCCCGAGTTAACCATTCTGCCTGGCCTGATGGATATGCACGTACACTTAACCAGCGGTCCAACAGTCCCTCGTAGTGAACGTATCGGTCAGTCAGTGCCACGTAAAGCGATTAAAGCGGCCTATTTTGCAGAA
This sequence comes from Pseudoalteromonas sp. SG44-1, assembly GCF_014164315.1. Taxonomy (NCBI): domain Bacteria; kingdom Pseudomonadati; phylum Pseudomonadota; class Gammaproteobacteria; order Alteromonadales; family Pseudoalteromonadaceae; genus Pseudoalteromonas; species Pseudoalteromonas sp. SG44-1. The sequence goes on along the minus strand of NZ_JACJEW010000019.1, from coordinate 5,480 downwards.
AAAACCTTAAAAGCGGGCTTTACAACTTTACGTAACGTGGGCGCCGAAGGTTACAGTGTCATTGCAGTACGTGACGGCATTAATGCAGGCGATATTATTGGCCCACGCATCTGGGCTGCTGGTCCCTCTTTGGGTGTAACGGGTGGTCACTGTGACAACAACCGTCTACCTCCTGAAATGAAATACACTGCCGAAGGTGTGGCTGATGGCCCATGGGCTGTTCGTGCAAAAGTACGCGAAAACATCAAGTACGGTGCCAATGTTATTAAGTTTTGCGCCACTGGCGGAGTATTTTCTAAGGGCACAAAAGTAGGTATTCAACAGTATTCATTAGAAGAAATGACTGCCATTGTTGATGAAGCACATATGCGCGGTTTAACGGTTGCTGCACATGCACATGGTACCAGTGGTATTACCGCAGCCATTAAAGCCGGTGTAGACAGTGTTGAACATGTCAGTTTTGTTGACGATGAAGCAATTAAACTGGCAAAAAAACACGGCACTTGGTTTTCAATGGATATTTATAACACTGAGTATACCCTCACGTTTGGTGAGCAAAATGGTGTAGCCGAAGAAAACCTAGCAAAAGAGCGCCAAGTATCTAAAAAGCAACGCGACAGCTTTAGCCGTGCCGTAAAAGCGGGTGTCAACATGGTATTTGGTACCGATGCCGCAATTTACCCACATGGTGATAATGCAAAACAGTTTTCGAGAATGGTTGAGTTTGGCATGACGCCACTACAGGCTATTCAAGCAGCAACGATTAATGGCGCAAAACTGTTAAAAGTTGAAAATCAACTAGGGCAAATTAAAACAGGCTTTGCAGCAGATATCATTGCCGTTAAAGGCAATCCACTGCAAGACATAACCTTGCTAGAAAATGTAGCATTTGTGATGAAAGCAGGTGTTGCTTATAAATAAATGTGTGGAGTTAGCGTTAAGCTAACTCCATCATTAAGCAAGGGTTAAACTAACAGCTAACTAAATACGTTGTTAATATATTAATATTTTGAAAGCAAAAGGTAAGCAGCTTGGGGTAGGTTTAAATAATTGCCTTTTTTAGATAATTAAAACTTGAAATACAAATGCCACACATTATCATTACGAAAATTTTTTAATGGTAATGACTATGACAACGCATAAATTCTCTCTAATTACCCTAGCCTGTTTAACAGCATATAATGCAACTGCGGCCGAACAATCCGATCTTGAACGCATCACGGTTTATCAAAAGCAAAATCATGTTGTATTAAATTCGGGTTTAGCAACAAAGTCTGATATGTCGTTAATGGAAACACCTGCGCCTATTGTTATCGTCGATCAAGAGCTTATCAACTCGCAAGGCGTTGATAACTTACAAGACTTAGCCCGTAATATCAGTGGTGTAACCCAAGCAGGTAATAACTACGGAATTGGCGACAATTTAGTGATCCGTGGCCTTGGTGCAAATTATACTTATGATGGTATGTATGGCGGTGCGGGCCTAGGAAACACATTCAATCCAACTCGATCACTAACCAATGTGGAGGCCGTAGAAGTATTAAAAGGCCCCGCCACTGGTTTATATGGCATGGGCAGCGCAGGTGGCGTAATTAACTTGATTGAAAAAAAGCCACAGTTTACCGAGCAGCACAACGTACAAGCGGAAATTGGTCAATGGAATACCTATTCATTATCAATTGATAGCACCAATGCAATTACCGAAAATCTAGCATACCGAGTTAATGCAAAAACAGCACGTAGTGATGGCTACCGTGATTTAAAAGATGACCGCGATGAAATCTACGGCGCATTAAAATATGTGTTTAATGACCGCCAAAATATTATGATCTCAGCCGCTTATATTAAAGATGCCATTGCAGTTGATTCAATTGGCCACCCTATCCGTATTTATAATGCGCAGTCGGTAAATGGCAAAACCGCCGGCCAAGTGGCTGCGGATGATTTAGTCAATGATCCAACCACTGCTGGGCTGCAATTATCTGATGCGCAGCGCCAACAATTAGCGAATTCACTTGCAGCGTCTGATGGTTTAACACCGTATAAATTTGGTCATCGCGGTATTATCTCACCCATGGCAAAAGACAACGAAGGTGAAGAGTTACGCTTTAAACTTACTCATAATTACTATATAACTGACAATTTATTTTTAAACCAACAACTGCAATACCGTAATTATGAGTCAAGTTTTGCACGTCAAACAGGCGCCTATAATTATGTTTATTGGCGGCAAAAAAATGGCGTCATAAATCAAGACCCTCGTGCGCCATTGGTAGTTGATGATGTACTTTATCCATTTGCTGCACGCCGTCAAGAATATCGCCAAGTAGAGGCCGATGAAAAGTCATGGCAATACTTTGCAGATTTACGCTATGACTTTAGTTTAGGTGATATAGAAAACGAATTTTTGGTCAATGCTAATTATGAAGACCGCGATATACGCTTCACGCAGTATTCTATTTGGGATAAAGACTATATTCTCAAAGATAAAAATGGCGATATAACCTATCAAGGCTCTTTACCCTATATTCTAGATATTCGTACACCGGTTTGGTCAGACGGGCAATTTAGCGACTATGATCCGCTTAAAACCAGTAACTATAGTAAAAAAGTGCAAGCATGGGGCTTAGGACTGCAACATGTTGCTTATATCAATGACAGCTTCACAACCCGTATTGGTGTTGCATACAACGAAATTACTCAAAAATATGAACATTTAGGTGTTGATGCACGTTACCGGGCCAGTGCCGCTGCTGCGACGCCAGAAGCAAGTACCTCGGATAATGGTTTAACCTATAATTTAGGCGCGACATACAAACCGACTGATGACCTGTCTATATTTATAAATCATTCGAAGGGTCGCACTGCGTATAGCGTTTTAGGCTCTGTTTCAGGCAATGAAGCTGACCGTGATGATGCGCAATCTCTTAGTACTGATTTAGGTATAAGAGTAAAAGCCTTTGATGATCAGGTACTCGCCTCATTAGTGGTATTTGACACTGCACGTACTAACTTAGAATATGTAAACCCTGCCTATGATGATACAAAGCCAGATCCATCGGTACCAAAAAATTACTTTGATGGTGAAGAAAAAACCCGTGGTGTTGAGCTTGATTTAAATGCCTATTTAAATGATCAATGGAAGGTCAATATCAATGGTGTTTATCAAGATGCACGTGATCAGAAAAACCCTAATGTGAGCACATTTGCTGCCCGTCAAAAAGGTGTGCCTTATGTAACAGCAAGTACATGGTTAACATACAGTGCTCAGTGGTTTGAACTAGCCCAGCCACTAAAAGTAAGTGCAGGTGTTAAGTACGTGGATGACCGTAGTACTAACTCGTCATCATTCGGCATTCCTGATGGTTATGTACCAAGCTATACTATTTATGATGCTGCGTTAAGTTATAACACTGATAAATGGGGCTTACAGCTAAATTTAAATAATTTGTTTAATAAAGTTTATTACTCAAAAGCAATGTTTTTAGGTGGTATGCCAGGCGAAGAACGCAATGCGAAACTAACTTTGAGCTATAAGCTTTAAGTTATAAGCTGTAAAAGCGCACAAAATGCTTGTGCGCTTTTTTAACTTTACATAGTGACTACTATACGGCCATTAATTTCACCTTTGAGCATATCGTCAAATATGTCATTGATATCTTCAAGACGTTTTTCTTCAATAATTGCTTTAACTTTGCCCTGTGCAGCAAACTCTAAACATTCTTGTAAATCTCTACGTGTGCCAACAATTGAGCCAACAACAGAAACGCCATTGAGTACAGTATCAAAAATAGGCAACGGCATATCCTCTGGAGGCAGACCAACTAACACGCATTTTCCACCACGGCGAACACTCTTATAAGCTTGCTCAAACCCCGGCTTGGATACAGCGGTACATACCACAGCATGTGCGCCCCCTACCTGCTCAAATATAGCCTCACTAGGCACACATTCTTTAAAGTCCAGTGTGATATCTGCACCTAACTCTTTTGCTAAAGCCAGTTTTTCAACACCAGTATCCACTGCAATTACATTAAAGCCCATTGCCTTTGCATATTGCACCGCAAGATGCCCAAGCCCACCTACACCAACAATAGCAACCCATTGTCCTGGCTTAGCACCTGACACTTTTAGCGCTTTATAGGTTGTAACACCGGCACAAAATAATGGCGCAGCTTCTGAAAAACCTAAGCCTTCAGGGATCTTTACAACATAGTTCCCATCGGCTAAGCAATATTCAGCGTAACTACCATCAACTGAGTAACCCGTATTATGCTGTGAAAGACATAAGGTCTCTTTACCTTCTAAACAAAATTCACAATGACCACATGCACTGTATAGCCAAGGAATGCCAACACGATCACCAATTTCTAAATGAGTAATATTGCTACCCAGCTGTTCGATCACTCCAACACCTTCATGCCCTGGAACTAACGGCATTTTAGGCTTTACTGGCCAATCACCATGACAGGCATGTAAATCAGTATGACACACACCACATGCGGCTATTTTAACTAAAACATCATTGACTCCAACGGTTGGAATGGGTAAGTCTGAAATTTCTAATTTGCCTTTGTAAGTACTATTAACGGCTGCTTTCATTGCTCGTTCCTTGTTGTTGCGAAGTTGTTATTGAGTAGTTGTTGTTAAGAAATTAGTTGTCGTAAATTAGTGTACACCTTACGCGACTCTAAATGAGCAAAAATTAATCTAAATCAAACTTTAGTGATATAACTTGTTCAGAACGACTATTAGTACCAGCACATAATCCCATAGGCTTGCTTCAGCCAAGGAAAATTCAGCGTATTGCGCAGTAAATCTTGCTAAACATATTCAGCGTGCTAGCATTAATTTCATTATTTATTGAAACTTGAGAAGCAATGACGTTATCAGATAAGAACTTTGCCTTTGTAATGCACTGTGGCGAAATGGGCAGTCGTTGGGGTTTTAATCGCACCATTGGCCAAATGTGTGGTTTATTGATCATCACCAAAGAGCCAATGACAGCAAACGAAATCGCCGATGCCTTAAGCATTTCTCGTGGTAATGTCAGCATGGGGATCAAAGAACTGCAATCTTGGCGTTTAATAAAAGTGCAGCATATTCCAGGTGACAGAAAAGAATATTACGCCCCTGCAGGTACTATTTGGGATATGGCAAACCGCGTATTTGAAGAGCGTAAAAAGCGTGAGATTGACCCTACTCTCAGTTTACTCAGAGATAACCTGTTAGAGCCTGCAACCACCGACGATGAAAAGTTTGCCCAACAACAAATGCATGAAATTCATGATCTACTTGAAACCGTCACTAAGTGGTCTTCAGAACTACAGCGCTTAAGCCCTGAGCAACTACAAAGTTTAATGAAGCTAGGCTCTGGTATTGGTAAAGTACTCGATTTTAAAGATAAGATATTGAAAAAATCGTAGCAGCGATTTTATATCGCGACTGAGGTTCTAGGTTCTAGGTTCTAGGTTCTAGGT
>NZ_JACJEW010000199.1:0-923 GCF_014164315.1 Pseudoalteromonas sp. SG44-1 | reverse complement strand
ATAGCCAACGCCTATCAGCTAACAGTGGATTTAGATCATTGGATCCGCCGTAGGATAAGAATGTGCTACTGGCGACAGTGGCGTAAACCTCGCACCAAAGTACGCAGTTTAATGAAATTGGGGGTTAGCGAACGACTCGCCATAGCCTGTGGTATCACCAGTAAAGGCCCTTGTAGAAGCTCACAAACAAAAGGTATTAACATTGCGCTAGGCAATAACTACTTAGCTTCACAAGGTTTAGTGTCATTGAGGGATATTTGGATCAATATTCATTACGGGAGGTGAACCGCCCATTGCGGACCCGCATGATGGGTGGTGTGGGGGCTGGAGGTTAGAGACCTCCGGCTACCCGATTAAGTGCAATTTTTACCCACTTCAGCTGAACAAGTGATATCGATCGTAGGGCTCAACATAAGACAAACATGACAATGCTTTTCCACCGCATTTTGAGCTGCTCGCAAAATGTCAGATTCCTTAAAACCACTGCCATTTACTGTAAAGTGTAAGTTTGCCGATTTATATAAACGAGGTTCTGATTCCGTTAGTGCAAAAGTAACCGTATTTTCTAGGCCTTTAACTTCAAAACCTTGATCTTGTAGTAACAAGACGACATCCGTAGCACTACATGAACCTAAAGCCGACAATAAAACTTCCGTTGGACAAGGGGCTTTCTCACTTGTAGCGTCAACATTAAACGTAAAGCCGCCTTCAGTTGACACTTCAAAGCGACAATCACCATTCCATTTTATATTAATACTCATACTTCCCTACTTTTTGATGTGACTCTCGCTGATTGCACTAACATTTTAGTATTTATGCGACACGCAGTTTGTGTTGCATAATCGCTTGTTGGACTGAGGCGCTACCTGCTCGGTGTGTCAGAGTTGGTGTTACTTATGCTATGGGAATTTGCTTTTTATGGC
>NZ_JACJEW010000198.1:0-927 GCF_014164315.1 Pseudoalteromonas sp. SG44-1 | reverse complement strand
TTGAGTTACAGCTCAGTGGACGGCGTCACCCCGAGCACGCTTATCGCGCCTGTTTAGGGGTGTTAAGTTTAGCTAAAATCTATTCAAAAGAGCGGCTTGAGCAAGCGTGCTATCGCGCAATCATAATGAATACGACCACACTTAAATCAATAAAGCAGATGCTGAAGAAAGGGTTGGATCAACAACCGTTACCCACACAGCAAACAGAGCCAGAAAAGCCAATTACACATAGCAACATACGTGGCACAGATTATTACCATTAAGGAATGCAAACATGATAGACACCATTAACCAGCAACTTCAACTACTCAAGTTATCCGGTATAAAGCAAGCACTCAAGCAACAGCTTGAACAGCCCAATCTATATCAAGAACAAAGCTTTATAGAGCGCGTCAGTTTATTGCTCACTCATGAAATTGATACGCGTGAGCAAAGAAAAATCGACCGGCTCGTGCGACACGCTAAATTCCGCTTACCGGCTCAGTTAAATCAACTGATTTACTCGCCGACACGTAATATAGAAAAAGCACAGATACGTAACTTAAGCCAAAATAGCTGGCTAAACTTACATCAAAATATCTTAATCACTGGGGCAACAGGCTGTGGAAAAACATACCTTGCGTGTGCCTTAGGACATGAGCACTGCCTACAAGGAAAAAGTGTTTACTATATTCGATTAAAAGAACTACTCGAAAGCCTGTTTCTAGCACAAGCAGATGGTAGTTACCGGAAATTACTGGCGAAGTTAATAAAGTATGATCTACTGATCTTAGACGACTGGGGGCTTGAACCACTGAGTGCACAGCAACGAGGTGACTTACTCGAATTAATCGATGCGCGGTATGGGTATAAATCACACATAATTATAAGCCAGCTACCACAGGAAAACTGGCATGAAATGATAGGAGAATCAACCCATGCTGACGC
>NZ_JACJEW010000197.1:0-937 GCF_014164315.1 Pseudoalteromonas sp. SG44-1 | reverse complement strand
CGTTGGTCAGGAAAATCACGCGATTGGTCAATAATTAAGGAAGTAAATTTAAATCCTGAGAAAAAAGAAGAAATGCGGGCGGCATAAAATTTAACTTGAGGCGACAACTAACTTGAAAAACTCCGCAACCTTATTAGAAGGTGTTAACTTACCAGCTAAAAATATTTTTATTCTAAGTAATGCTATAGGTTTAACCAAGTTCACTGATATTGATTTTTGGAACCTAGCAGGTCGCGCAGGTAGAATGACAAAAGAATTATCAGGAAATATCATTTGCGCAAGAATTAAAGTAAAGAACAATCGCTGGAATGAACCTGAAAAAGATTTAAATGTCGTTAGAAATAAAGCCACGAAATCAATCGATTCAATTCTTTCAAGTGGGAAAGGTAACTTTTATAAAAACTTAGAGCGGTCAATAAAAGGTGAACCTTTTACTAATAAGTCAGCATCATATAACGAAATAAATATTTGGAATCATTATGCAAATATTGCCCAAATACACGAAGTTCTGAACTATGACTCAACGTTAAAAAGTAATTTTATAAAGAGAGTTGCCTCTGCTAAAGAAACTTTAGAAAAAAGCACAAAGAAAAATATTGTTCCTGAGCGAATTCTTTCATTCTCCTCAATGATAAAGCCTAAATATCAGAATGATTTTTTAATGCGTCATTATGAAGATAGTTTAGTTTTAAATGCAGATATCGATTATGAAAATTGTCTTGAAGCCTTAAATACGCTTTACCATATCTATGACTGGGAGCATGAGGAGTCTCATGGACGACGTCCAATATGCAGAACAAAGGATAGTTTAAAGTGCATATTCTCACCAGCTTTGATCACCCAATGGCATTAACTTTGATCGCTTATTCTCATTAAGCTTTGATCACGAAAATCACGCGATAATGATCACTTTTGTGTTCTTAATGATTTTGCCGAT
>NZ_JACJEW010000196.1:0-937 GCF_014164315.1 Pseudoalteromonas sp. SG44-1 | reverse complement strand
TCCTAAGGCACACGCAAGGTATGTTTTTCCACAGCCTGTTGCCCCAGTGATTAAGATATTTTGATGTAAGTTTAGCCAGCTATTTTGGCTTAAGTTACGTATCTGTGCTTTTTCTATATTACGTGCCGGTGAGTAAATCAGTTGATTTAACTGAGCTGGTAAGCGGAATTTAGCGTGTCGCACGAGCCGGTCGATTTTTCTTTGCTCACGCGTGTCAATTTCATGTGTTAGCAATAAACTGACGCGCTCTATAAAGCTTTGTTCTTGATATAGGTTTGGCTGTTCAAGCTGCTGCTTGAGTGCTTGCTTTATACCCGATAACTTGAGTAGTTGAAGTTGCTGGTTAATGGTGTTTATCATGATTCATTTCCTTAATGGTAATACTGTGTGCCGCGTATGTTGCCATGCTTAATTGGCTTTTCTGGCTCTGTTTGCTGTGTGGGTAACGGTTGTTGATCCAACCCCTTTTTCAGCATCTGCTTAATTGATTTGAGTGTTGTCGTATTCATTATGATTGCGCGATAACACGCTTGCTCAAGCCGTTCTTTTGAATAAGTTTTAGCTAAACTTAACACCCCTAAACAGGCGCGATAAGCGTGCTCGGGGTGACGCCGTCCACTGAGCTGTAACTCAATAACTTGGTGGGTATACTCCCCAATACTTAATGCCCATGAGCGTAAATTTATCGGTGACTGCTCATGCTGTTTTTGATGCGCCAGAGGCATATGATGAGACTGTGTTGTATGCCCGCCTAAACGATGTGAGCGAGGATGCTGTGCGATTAAGGTATCGTCATGATAAAGCTGTACTAACTGATTGGTTATGTGTGCGCGTAATTGTTTCTTAACCCACTGATACGGCACACTGTAATAATGTTTCTCTATTTCAACATGATAATCAATGTGTACTCGCACCGTTTTGATTTGTGTATAGTGAT
>NZ_JACJEW010000195.1:0-953 GCF_014164315.1 Pseudoalteromonas sp. SG44-1 | reverse complement strand
TTAAATTGCGAAGATGAAAACGTACTTGAATGCAAAGCCCATTATCAAACTGCTGCTGATACAAGCGAACAGCCGATTACCGTGACGGACGAGATAGTCGATTTATTCAACACCCTATTTGAAAAGGCCACCCAACACCAACCAGAAAACTGGACACGCGCTATTTTTACCATTAATCGCCAAGGTCAATTCAATCTCAATTTTGAGCGTGAAAATACCGTTCATGAAGTAATCACAGCGCAGTAAATGTACTCATTGATAACTTGAATTCAAGTAAAAATAAACCCGCTCTTTAACAACATGGATGTTGTAAGGCTGAGCGCTAGAATCGTTTAAGATTAGTGTTTAGCCATACATTTTTGCGTGCCTGCACAACACATCCACAGACACCATTTAGCTGTTAGTTATGTACTCTCATTCCGCTCGCTTCAACATGGTAACGACCATTGCAACGGCTCTTTAGGTCCGCAGTGGGCTAAAGCACCTATAGGGAGTAAAAAAGGGGATAAAACACGCGTGCAGTTAATGGATGAGCAAGTTGAAAACGCATTTAAAAAACATGGCCCAGATGCTAAGTTGAACATTCAACTTGAGCGCTGCCCGTTAAATAAAAGGTAGACCATAATGATAGAATCCAATGACGAATATTTAGACCTTTTTTTAAGCGAGTTTGGTCAACCAACAACAACTGTACCCGCGACTATCGCTGATATAGAAGCGTATCGAGGGAAACTGCCTGACCAACTACTTGAATACTGGCAAATACTCGGGTTCAGCGGCTTTGCCGATGGTTTATTTTGGCTGACAAATCCTGCTGATTATCAAGATATTCTTGACCGATTTTTAGAAGACACCCCGTTTGAGCAAGATGATATTTATTATGTTATAGCGCGTAATGCCTGGGGCAATTTAAAACTCTACGGTGAGAAAACCGGACATTCTGTGGAAATCAG